>CANPYH010000090.1 GCA_947588325.1 uncultured Clostridia bacterium | reverse complement strand
AATTATGACAAAGTATATCTTCGTAACGGGCGGCGTTGTCAGCGGTCTGGGCAAGGGCATAACGGCGGCAAGCCTCGGTATGCTCCTCAAAGCCAAGGGGCTGAAAGTCGTATCGCAAAAACTCGACCCGTATATAAATATCGACCCTGGCACTATGAGCCCATACCAGCACGGCGAGGTGTTCGTCACCGAGGACGGCGCGGAAACCGACCTCGACCTCGGGCACTACGAGCGGTTCATAGACGAAAACCTCAACAAGTTCTCCAACCTCACGACGGGCAAGGTATATTGGAATGTGCTTAATAACGAGCGTAACGGCGTGTATAACGGCGAGACCGTTCAGGTAATACCGCACATAACCAACGAGATCAAGCGTTTCGTATACTCCGTTGCAAAGACGGACGGCGCAGACGTGGTAATAACGGAGATAGGCGGCACCATAGGCGACATAGAGAGTCTGCCCTTCCTCGAAGCCATAAGACAGGTGGGGAACGAAGTGGGCAGGGGGAATTGCTTATACATACACGTCACCCTCGTACCCGTGATTAAGTCGAGCGGCGAGCTTAAATCAAAGCCGACCCAGCACTCCGTCAAGGAGTTGCAGTCCCTCGGTATCCGCCCCGACCTCATAGTGTGCAGGTGCGACGGACCGCTCGGCGAGAATATCAAACAGAAGATCGCGCTGACTTGTAACGTATATCCCGAATGCGTAATAGAGAACCGCAATGTCAGCCTACTCTACGAGGCGCCGCTCATGCTCGAGGAGAGCAAGATTTGCGAAGTCGTTTCCCGCAGGCTCAACCTCCCCGATAACAAGCCCGATCTCACGGCATGGCAGAAAATGTTAGACATGGCACGGGCGCGTGATAAGAAGGTGACTATCGCGATATGCGGCAAATACACGCACATGTACGATACATATCTGTCCATAATAGAGGCGCTCACGCACGGCGGCATACACAACGGCGCGAAGGTGGATATCGATTGGGTGGACAGCGAAAAGCTGACAGAGGATAACTACGAAACCCGCCTCTCGTCCTGCGACGGAATACTCGTCCCGGGCGGCTTCGGCGACAGGGGAATAGAGGGGATGATACTCGGCGCACGGTACGCCCGCGAGCATAAAGTCCCGTACTTCGGAATATGCCTCGGTATGCAGATCGCCGTGATAGAGTTCGCGCGTAATGTCGCGGGGCTGTCACAGGCCAACAGCAGGGAATTCGACCCCGCCTCGTCGGATAAAGTTATCGACTTCATGGAAGGGCAGATGGGCTTGGAGAATACGGGCGGAACAATGCGTCTCGGCGCGTATGAGTGTGAGATAGCGGAGGGCACGCTGCTTTCGAGGTGCTACGACGGGGCAAAGACGGTGTTCGAACGCCACCGCCACCGCTTCGAGTTCAACAACTCCTATCGCGACGAATTCCGTCGGCTCGGGCTGGTGTTCGGCGGCAGGAACCCGCAAAACGACCTCGTCGAGTCGGTGGAACTGCCCGATCATCCATTCTATATAGGCGTGCAATATCACCCCGAATTCAAATCGAGACCGCATAAGCCTCAACCCATATTCAAAGCGTTTGTAGCCGCGGCTCTCGAGCATAAAGCGAATAAAACAGCGGAGTAATAAAATGAAGATAAATACCAACTACGACAAAATAGGAAACAGCTATCTGTTTGTGGAGATAGCGAACAGGGTTAAGAAATACACGGCGGAGCACCCGACCGCGGACATAATCAAGCTGGGTATCGGCGACGTAACCCGTCCTCTCGCGCCCTGCGTCGTTCAGGCGGGTGTGAAAGCGGTGGAAGAGATGGGCAGGGCGGAGACCTTTCGCGGTTACAGCCCCGACTCGCAGGGTTACGACTTCCTTCGCGACGCCATTTCGCGGTACTACTCGCTTTTCGGCGTGAAGGTCGCACCTCACGAAATACACGTTTCCGACGGCGCAAAGAGCGATTGCGGCAATATAGTTGATCTGTTCGACAGTAATAACACCGTATTGATACCCGACCCCGTCTATCCCGTATACCTCGATTCCAACATAATGAGCGGGAGAAAAATAATCTTTTGCGACGCGACGGAGGCTAACGACTTCGCGCCCAAGCCCGACGGAAAGGTGGACGCGGATATAATCTACCTCTGCTCGCCCAATAACCCGACGGGCGCGGCGTTCGACTATGACGGGCTTAAAGCCTGGGTAGACTACGCTCGCGGCAAAGGCGCGGTAATTATCTATGACGCGGCATACGAGGCGTTTATAACCGAGAGCGGCATTCCCCGCAGCATATTCGCGGTGGAAGGGGCGAGGGAGTGCGTGATAGAGCTTTGCTCATTCTCCAAAACGGCGGGGTTCACGGGAACACGTTGCGGTTATACGGTAGTACCCGACGAACTGCTCGGCGGCAAGCTCGCGAAAATGTGGGCACGCCGTCAGTCTACCAAGTTCAACGGAACGAGCTACATACAGCAGAGAATGGCGGCGGCTGCGTACTCCGACGAGGGTATTGCTCAATGCCGCGAGAACATAGCGGCTTACCAAAAGAACGCCAAGCTCATATCCGATGCCCTCACCGAAATGGGTATTTATCACACGGGCGGCACCAACTCGCCGTATATCTGGCTCAAGTGCGGCATGGATAGTTGGGACTTCTTCGATAAACTCCTCACGCAAGCCAATGTCGTCGGCACCCCCGGTTCGGGCTTCGGTAAGAACGGAGAGGGATTTTTCCGCCTCACCGCGTTTAATACCTACGAAAAGACCGCCGAGGCAATCGACCGCATAAAGAAAATTCTCGGTTAATTCGCCACTTGTGACCATAACACCCAAAGTCGAAGCTCCATAGCCTCGGCTTTTTGCTTGCATTCTTGGCAATGTCACATAAGAATACACAGCCTAACAATTTTGTCAGGGGGTATTGACAAAATACTAATGTTGTTGTATTATATATACGGAGACGCATAACGCCGTTATGTCACCGAAAAATTTATATAAGGAGGAAGAAAAATGAAAAACAAAATTCGTAACACCTTGGTGATTCTGTCAATACTTTTTGCGTGTGTGTTGGGCTTAATATGCTTTGCCGGCGTATTCAGCTATAATTCGGTATCGGCAGAATCGATAGCAGTCGATGAAGAAATTACGGATTTACCCGAAGAGAAGATGCCTTGCAACGCGACTATCGATGACGATTTTGTTGACGACAAAGTTCTTGTAGTAATGGCGGATCAACAGTCGTCGGGGATCAACACAATAGCCGCAAATACATCTTCCTCGGGCGGTGCGCTTTCCGAGTTTGGTGAGGTGACGGAACTCACCAAAGAGAGCAGCGCAGTGCTTGAATCGCAATCGGATGTTGCGACTATAAGCGCTCTTGGCGTGGGCAATGGCAGCGTGGAAAATAAAATCGACGCCGAGGACTACAAGAAAATATTCAGCTTGACGTTAAAGGAATCGGGCAAGCAAAACGTTCTTGATACAATTCATGAGTTGGAAAAGAGGGACGACGTACTTTATGCAGGCCCCGATTATATCTATACTCTTGAATCGGAGCCGGAGCCCGAACCTGTACAAATCAATGAAACGGCTTCCATAGCTTCAGTTACCGCTAACGATCCTCTTTCGTCAAATCAATGGGCGATAGATTCGATAGGTTTGCCGACAATGTGGGAGAAAACTACAGGCTCTTCTTCATTGCTTGTAGGCGTGCTTGACACGGGAATTGATTCCACTCACCCCGACTTAATAGATAACGTAAACAGATATCTTTCTCGCAACTTTGCGAACGGGCAATCGGCTATAGTAAGCAACCCTGTTGATCTTACAGGTCATGGCACTCATGTTGCCGGTATAATAGGGGCAAAAGGAAATAACGGCATAGGTATTACGGGCGCATGTTGGAATGTTAGTTTGGTTTCATTGAACATATATCATTATGATGAGCAAGCCAATGGATATTATGCGTATGGTTCAGACACGATTCGAGCTATAGATTTTGCGGCCTCAAATAGTATACCTGTCATTAATTATAGTACTGGTGGAAATATAAATGATGGCGCTCTTAAATCAGCGATAGATAATTACTCGGGATTGTTTGTTTGCTCCGCAGGAAACGGGAACCGTGATACAGATATTACTCCGAATTATCCGTCAGCATATAATTCTTTATCTAACGTAATATCCGTTGGCGCGATTAAACGGAACGGGTCACGTCCGACTGTATCTGATTGGGGTTATGATCAATATAGAAATCCTCAGGGTTCCAACTATGGCAAAAATACCGTGGACATTTTTGCTCCCGGTGATGACATTTACAGCACTTGGCCTGTCTCAAAAGGAAGCTATGCGTACAAGGGTGGCACTTCTATGGCAGCGCCTTTTGTTACGGGTGTCGCGGCATTGCTGTTGTCCCAATATCCAGATATGGCCGCAGGCACATTGAAAGCCAATATTTTGGAAGGTGCGAAGAAATCTTCCGCTCTCGAATCTTTATGTACTACCGGAGGTGCGTTGGACGCAACAAGTGAGCTTAAATTTTTGAACACTTCCATTGTGTCCGAGGACGGCGGTTGGAACATACGGGTTACAAATCCTACCAATTCAACGCTTGAAGTTATCTATAACGCTAAGATGTGTTATGAAGGAGATGCAAAAGAGTGGAAAGGGTTGACGGATATTGCCTATTTCACTTTGGACCCGCACAGTTCAACTACCGTTAAAGTTTTAGGAAATGGCAACGCAACGCATATTGCATTCAGTTATGTAGACGGCAACACGCGTTATATAACTTATTCCAATGAATTGAATAAGAATGGTCATATAAATAGTCAATGTGCAAAAGTTGCGGCATATGATTATGATGGCATTAAATTGATAGGCAAAAACGGCAATAAGTGGTTAGTAAGAATCACAAACATTCTTGATACATCTTGTACTGTTCTGTACAATTCTAAAATGTGTTACTTCGATGATGCTAAAAATTGGACAGGACTGAGTGATATAAAAACTTTCACTCTTGCTAAAGGTTCGAACGCAACGGTTGAAATTCAAGAAAACTATTCTGCTACAAGTATTGCCATAAGGTTAGTCAATGAAACAACGGTGATAACGAAATACGCAAATAATCTTAATGCCAATACGTCTATGTCTTGCTACACATCGAAGAGCGTAGTGAACATATACGACAACCCCGCAAATTATCTGACCATATCCAATAGCGGTAAGGTTAGCGGTGGATGGAGTATTAAAGTGACTAACCCGTTGAACAGATCGATAACCGTTCAATATAACTCCAAAATGTGTTTCTTGGGTGATGCTAAAAAATGGACGGGGTTAAAAGATCTTGTATCGATCACTCTTAATGCAAAAACGTCTAAAACCGTTACTATAAAGGGCAATGGAACGGCGACGAGCGTTGTGTTCAGTTATATAAATAGCGGTTACAGGTTAATAACCTGTGCAGACAAACTGAACGCAAACGGTACATTGAACATGATGACGTCTTATGTTTAATGTGGCATGATTGGTGAGGTGAATATGAAAAAGATTAAAGTAATTAGCGTTATTCTTACAGTTGCGCTTGTTTGTGCTTTTGCCTTCTTATCCACCGCCTGTACTTCCGACCCGCAAAAACCGATAGAGGGTTTATCTTCCCAAAAGGTTGATGAGATAAGGCGCGCGTATATAGA
>CANPYH010000089.1 GCA_947588325.1 uncultured Clostridia bacterium | reverse complement strand
CAGAAGTTGCAGGTCGCGTTACCGCCCGACAGTTCGGCGTCCACATCGAAATCGCCGATCTTAACGTCCGTCGGCAGGTCGCCTAACCCCGCATACGTCATATAGTATCTCATGCCGAGGTTAAGTTCGGAGTAGTCGCCCGCTTTGAAGAAGGCGGCGAAACGCTCGGTGGAGAACTGCTCGGTTTTTTCCATAAAGGCGTTTATGTCGCTCGTAATAGCGTCGCGGTCGTCCGTCGGCGCGTATATGTGCACGTTTTCGCCGAAAGTCTGTAAGTCGTAGGACATCGGCGTACTTTTTATTACCTGCCCGCCCTTTACCGCGTCAATGCGGAAGTAGTCGTATTTATTCTCGTCGACATAGCTCCTCTCTTTTTGCGTGGAGACAAGCTCATACTCTCCGAAGCGGCTCGGACTGCGGTATACTCTGTACTCCTCCGACCCCTCCGCCATGGGAAATTCGAGGCGCACGCCATCCTGCGTCAGCGTAACCAACCCGCTGACCGAGGGATCTACGGGCGGATTAGCCTCGCCGCACGCCGTCAAGGGCAGCGCAACCGCCGCCAAAACGCAACATATCAATATTATCGCTATCTTTTTACTCATTTCCTCATTCCCCTGTATGGGTTCGTTACTTTCCCGTTGTCTGTCTCTGTCCGCCGTAGTAATACTCAATCGTGCGGTCGAACTGCTCGTTGGAAACCTCGCCGCCCACGTCGTTGATAACGTTGGTGACGCTGCTCTGTTTTCTGCCCGAAAGCATAACGGTGAATATGTGCTCGAAATACACGTCCTCGGAAGTGGAGGCCTCTATTCCGTTTGACATAACGCAACCGTTTGCGTAGCCGTATACGCCGATTCCGTACGCGGAGTGTTTTTTCACCCCGTCCGCGACTTTGTAACTTGCATAGCCCTCGACCGCACCGTCGTGCGACATCCAGTCCTCCTGCACTGCGTCATACGGCGCTTCGGACTGATAGAAGTACGTCCTGCCGTTCTCGCCGTTCCAGAGAGTCTGATACTCGTGGAAGTGCTCGACCATGAGCGCGTATGCCGTCACGTTGTCGCCGTTTACGACTATGCCGTTCTTGGTCACGTTACCTGTGGTGTATGTATAGTCTCCGTCCATGCGCTCGGTTATTCCCCAACCCACACCATATGAGTGGTCGGCACGCCACACCCAGAAATGGTCTATTATAACGTCGTTGGTGTTGACGGTTATGCACACATTGGCTTGCGTCGCCTTTCTCTCTGCCCCGCCCACGCGGAAGAAGAGATCGGAAAGGCGTATTTTGTTATTTGCGTGCGATATGTCCGACTTTTTCTCCCCCACTTCGAGGAGCTGTTCGGAGTAGTTGCCCGCGTCAAAAAGCACACCGCTAATATTAACCCCGCCGACGTCCTTAACCTTCATAAGCGCCGTTCTGTTTTTGTCCGTTATCTGCAAAGTCGCCAGCCCATAGCCCATGACTATGGTGTTCTCGTTCTCCACGACTATCGGCTCGTCGAGCTTGTATATCCCCGGGGTGAGGAGCAGGTGCTTGCCTTTTTTAAGCGCGGCGTTGATGGTCTTTGCCGTGTCAAGGTCGGCGCGGGCGACATAGAACTTCTCGATAGGGATAAACTCGCCCTTTATCTCCGCGCGGTCCGCCCAGGATATGCCCTTGCTGTTCTTACGCACCTCGGGAACAAACACGCCGTATCCGTCCTCGAATACGAGGAAGGGCTTTTCGTATATCTCGTCCGCCGTTTCGATGATAGTGTTGCGGGTGCTCGGCCACCTGCCGCTCGGGTAACTCCCTTCGCACCCCACAAACACTCTGCTCCAGCCCGAGTTGCTGTATGAGGAGAATTCGGAGTTGCGGGTAAACCATTGCTGCTGACCGCCCGAGTTTATTGTTTTTTCTATCCGACTGTCGGCGATATAGCCGCCCGACGACCAACCGCCGTCGTCCAGCCTCATGCCGCCCAGCACGTTCATTCGGCGAAAGCTCGTTGCCTGCGATACCGCCCATTGCACTTCGCCGTCGATAGTCATATTCTCGACCCCGCGCCAGAAATTATGCGTCGCGTTGCCGTTAAACCACTGCGCGTTGACGTTGAAGTAGCCGAGGGTGACGTCCTCGGGCGAATAGCCCAGTCCCGCCGCCGTGGTGTAATAACCCATCTGCATACGCACTTCGGGGTACTCTCCGCTCTTGAAGAGCACGCCGAACCGCTCTTTGGAGAACTGCCCCGCTTCCAGCTCCTCGAACTTATCGTTAATGTCCGCGTTTATCTTTGCGGGGTCGTCCAAAGGCGAGTATATGTAGGTATTTGGTCCGAACACTTCGAGGTCATATGAGTAGTCTTTGGAGCGTAACACTTCGCCGCCGCCCATCGCCTCGACGCGGTAATAGCCGTACTTGTCCGTGCCGACGTATTTCCGCTCCGTCTGCGTACTCGAAAGCGCATATGGCGAGTAGCGGCTCTCTGCGTAGTATATCCTATACTCCTCCGCGCCCGCTACCTCATCCCACTCGATGGTGACGTTGTTGGCGTTGATAGTCAGATCGCTGTCCCGATCCACCACGGGATCCTCGGGCTCCGTCGGCTCTCCGCAACCCGTAACAAGAAAAAGCGCGCACGAAAAGCACGCCGTGAGCGCTATCATACAAAATATGCAAATCGCCTTGCGAAGGATACCCATTTCTCCCACGGTAAGATTGTAACATATACCGAATGGTTATAAAAGTAAACTGTTCGGCAATTGTGTTATAAAAACAGACCGTTTTTAATAACGGTCTTGTTTAGCGCATTGTTATTGCCATTGAGGCGGTTGACATTGAACCGCACGCAAGGCGGGAACTAATCCGTTCCGCCCGAAAGTCTTATTTCACGGGAATTATTCCGCGCTCTCAAGCACGGAGAGCAAAGTCTTACTCCGCGGAAATTACTCCACGCCCTCGAGTACGGAGAGCAGCGACTGTTTATCCTTACACACCATGGCGGCGTTGCGGACGGCTTTTATGTTGGGAATGCCCTTGAGATAGAAGGGCACGAAGCCGCGAAGCACGGTGGTGACGTACCGCTCGCCGAAGTACATCTCGCCGTATTCGAGGTGGCGGAGAAAAACTTCGTAACGCGTCAGGGTGCGTTTGCCCGAAAAGATTTGCGGGTTCTCCACCGCTCCCCTGCCGATTGCCACGCCGTATACTCCGTCCAGCCGCTCTTTGAGGTTGTCCGCGTTGACGTCGCCGTTGCCGAGTACGGGGATACTGACCGAGGCGGCGATTTTTCTTATCTCATCCCAATCCGCCTCGCCCGAATATAGCTGTTCGCGCGTTCTGCCGTGGACGGTGAGCATATCCGCCCCCGCCTGTTCCATTGCCTTTGCGAAGTCCGCCGCCCCGCTCTTATCCGACACGCCCAGCCGCATTTTTACCGTGACGGGCTTGTCCCCCTTTTTAAGCGCGGCGACTATGCGGGCGGCACGATCGGGATCGGACATAAGCGCGCTGCCCTCTCCGTGCCCGAAAACCTTGCGGACGGGACAGCCCATATTGACGTCGATAATATCGAAGGCGGCGACCTCGGGGTGAGAGAGCGCGCGTTCGAATTGCTCGGGGTCGTGCCCGAACAGCTGACAGCAGCTCGGCTTTTCGTTGGGAGCAATGCGAAGCAGGAGATTGGTCTTTTTGCTGCGGTAGTTAAGCCCTGCCACCGAGACCATCTCGGTTACGGTGAGATCCGCGCCGAAATCGCGGCAGAGCCGACGAAAGGCTATGTCGCTGTAACCCGCAAGCGGCGCGAGGGTTATCGCGCCCTTGGGAAGCATTGTGCGTATATCCGCGCTCATTCGGTCAGTTCGCTCACTGCTTTGACTTCGCCGCCGAGATAGCCGTTTTTAAGCCGTGTTACCAGCTTGGAAAGCTCTGCCTCCGCGTCTATCCCCTCTTTTGCGCAGCCGCACAGCGCGAGGAAAAGATCCCTTGCCGAAGCGCTCGGAGCGTCGTTGATAAGCCCGTTCTTGACAAGTTTTTTAAGCACCTTCTGCGCTTTGAGGAGGGCGGGAAAGGACTCGGGTATGCGGGAGAGCTGTTCTTCCAACCCCCTGGCGTTCTTCTCCGTCGCCTTCGCCGCTTCCCAGAATTTAAGCGCCTCGTCGGGGTCCGTCGCTTTGTCCGCGCCGAAAATGTGAGTGTGGCGGCTGACGAGCTTATGCACCAGCGCGTTTATTACGTCCAGCCGTCCGAACTCCCCCGTCCGCTCGGCAATGTCCATGTGAAACACCGCTTGAAGGAGCAGGTCGCCGATCTCCTCTTCCATATTGGCGAGGTCGTGCGCGTCTATCGCGTCGCAAAGCTCATACGCTTCCTCGATGGCGTTTATGCGTATACTCTCGTGCGTTTGCGCCTTATCCCACGGACAGCCGTCCTCGGCGGTGAGCCGTTGCATGACGTGAAGAAGGTCGCCGTCGCTGTATCGTTTCTTAAACAGCCCGTCGTCCCCCTCGATATATACCTCGTCCTTCGCGTCGAACTCCCTGCCATAGAGGTCGCGGAGTTTCTTGTTTACCCCGCCCCGCGTTTCGTCGGTTATCCCGACGACGTGCAGGTCGTAACGCGTGTCTGTCACCGCACTCAGGAAGTCCTCCGCGGTCACCGTGAATACGCTCTTCATGCCTCGCCCTTCGCCATCAGTCCGCTCTCGCGCAGTCATAGCCCGTATCCGCTACCGCCGCGATTATAGCCTCGTCCGAAGCCTCGCCTTCCACCGTCGCTATGCCCTTTTCAAGGTCCACCGCGGCTTTTAAGCCCAGCCCTTCCAGCGCCTTTTGCACCCTGCCTACGCAGTGCATGCACATCATTCCGTCTACTTTGAAAGTTCTCATATCTGCCTCCGTTGTTTGGGTTTCTGTTTTCTCCGTTATTTCCTCCGCGCCGCCCTCGGCGTTATCTCCGCCCGCGCCGCCATTATCTCCCGCGTCCGACGGCGGTTTTGCCGTGACGGTGCGCTTACCGCCGAGCAGGCGAAGGGAGTTGCACACGACGGTGAGAGAGGATAAGCTCATCGCCGCCGACCCTATCATGGGGTTTATCGTGAACCACACGGCGAACGCGCCGCCCGCCATGGGTATGCAAATTACGTTGTATATGAACGCCCAGAAGAGGTTTTGCTTTATTATGCGCATGGTGCGCTTGGAAAGCTGAATTGCCTCGGGCACTTTGGACATGCTCTCGCCCGTCAGAACGAAGTCCGCCGCGTTCATGGCTATCTCCGTCCCGCCGCCCATGGCGAACCCGACGTCGGCAGCGGTGAGTGCGGGAGCGTCGTTGATTCCGTCGCCTACGAAGGCGACCCGCTCCCCTTTTGCCTTCAACGCGTTTATAAGCTCCGCCTTATCCTCGGGTTTAAGCGAGTGCGCCGCCTCGTCTATGCCCACCTGCGAGCGGACGTACTCCGCCGCCGCGCCGCCGTCTCCCGTCAGCATAACCGTCTTTATGCCCATCTTGGTCAGCCGTGCGACTGCGCTCGCCGCGTCCTGCCGTACGCCGTCGGCTATGCCGAATATCAGCACGGCTGTTCCGCCCGTCGCCGCTATTATTGCGGTGCCGCCGAAACCCGCCGTCTCGGCTATCTCGCCGCCAAAATCCGCCGTGGATATGCCGAGTTTATCCATAAGCCCGACCGATCCGATGATATACTCCTCGCCCTCCGACCTGCCCGAAATGCCGCCGTAGAACTGCTTATAGTCCTCCGCCGCCGAAGCCGCGGATCCGACATAC
>CANPYH010000088.1 GCA_947588325.1 uncultured Clostridia bacterium | reverse complement strand
CTGCGTGCCCTTGCGAGCAAACTGATTTCGAGTCAGCCCCGTTATGACCACTTCGATACCTCTCCACAGCGGTCATAGTTTACCATAACCGCGGATAAAAGGCAAGCATTTTTATTTAACGTGCCATATTTCTTTTGCATACTCGAGTATAGCTCTGTCAGAAGAGAACTTGCCTGCGTTGGCGAGGTTCATTATACTCTTGGTATAGAACTCGTCCGTGCCGTACTCGGAGTTGGCTATCGCCTTAACCCTTACATAATCCTTGAAGTCGTAGAGGCTCATATAATTATCCTCGCCGCGCAGTTTATCGAAAATCGAGTGGAGCATGCCCGTTCCGTTATCGTTAAACGTGCCGTTTATGAGCGTATCCATAACCCTGTGGATTACGGGGTCGTTATCATAGTAGTCCCAAGGATGATAGTCGACGCGCTTCTCGTTAACTTCCTTAACGCTTGCGCCGAAGATGTACTCGTTCTCCTCGCCCGCTTCCTGCGCTATCTCGATATTCGCGCCGTCCATGGTGCCGAGGGTGACGGTGCCGTTGAGCATAAACTTCATATTGCCAGTGCCCGACGCTTCCATTCCCGCAAGAGATATCTGCTCGGAGATATCGGCAGCCGAGACAATATACTCCGCATACGACACGTTATAGTTAGTCACGAATACGACCTTCATTTTGTCGCTCATTTCGGGATCTCTGTTTACCATATCGGCAATGCAGTTGATAAACTTCATTATTGCCTTGGCGTGGTAGTACCCGGGAGCCGCCTTTGCGCCGAATATAAATGCGGTCGGCTTCCAATCGGGCATTCTACCCTCCTTAATCTCGAAGTAGAAATACACAATCGAGAGAGCGTTGAGCAGCTGTCTCTTGTATTCGTGCATTCTCTTTACCTGCACATCGAAGCAGAAGTCGGGGTTAAGTTCGACGCCCTCATGCTCCTTTATATACTTCGCAAGCCGCTCCTTATTCGCGCGTTTGACCTCTTTGAACTGTTCGATAAACTCGGGATCCTTCGCATACTTTTCCAGCTTTTTAAGCTGCGTAAGGTCGGTAATATATCCGTCGCCGATCTTGCTCTCTATCAGGTCGCAAAGTTTGCCGTTACAGAGTTTGAGCCACCGTCTCGGCGTTATGCCGTTGGTCTTATTGACAAATCTGTCGGGATACATTGCGTACCAATTCTTGAATATATCGTTTTTAAGTATCTCGGTGTGGACTGCGGCGACGCCGTTGGTCGTGTGCGAAATGTATATCGCAAGGCGCGCCATGTGAATTCTGCCGTTCTCGAGTATGTTGTAGTTCCAGGTGTCGGGAACGCGCATAGCCGAAAGCTCAAAGTTGAGTTTGCGCTGTATCTCTTCGATAACCGCGTACACCTCGGGCAATATGCGCCTGAACAGGTCTATATCCCACTTCTCGAGCGCCTCGCCCATGATGGTGTGGTTTGTATACGCGAAGGTCTTTTGCGCTATCGCAAACGCTTCGTCAAATGTCAGTCCCTCGTGCTCGAGGTTAAGTATCAGCTCGGGTATAGCGACTACGGGGTGCGTGTCGTTGAGCTGTATTGCGCGATAATCGCCGAACTTGGAGAAGTCGTGACCGAACTTTCTCTGATAATTCTTGATTATGTCCTTGATTGACGCGCTTACAAAGAAGTATTGCTGACGAAGTCGGAGCGTCTTACCCTCTATTCTCTCGTCGTTGGGATAAAGCACATACGATATTATCTCTGCGGCGTTCTTCTCGCTGAGTGCGTTGGTATAGTGCATATTGTTAAACTCGATATAGTCGAGCTTATTTATCGGCTCGCACTGCCAGAGGCGGAGAGTGTTTATAGTCTTGCCGCCGTAGCCTATTACTGGGAAGTCGTACGGTACCGCCTTAACCTTCATATCCGAGAATGAAACTATCTGCGTTCGATCGTCCCTCCTGATAGACCAGGGATCCCCGCAAGTCGTCCAGTCGTCCACCGACTCGACCTGAAAGCCGTTTACAAAGGACTGCTTGAATAAGCCGTATTTATATCTGATTCCGTAGCCGTTGAGCGGAATATTCTCCGTTGCGGCTGAATCGAGGTAGCAGGCGGCAAGTCTGCCGAGACCGCCGTTGCCGAGAGCGGAGTCGGGAATCTCCTCGAATCTGCGCATATCCACGCCGCGCTCTTTGAGCGCCTTATCTATCTCGTCGAGACAGCCAAGGTTAAGCATATTCGAGAAAACGGAGCGACCTACGAGGTATTCCGCGCTCAGATAGTATGCGCGTTTCTTCTCGCTCTGCTTCTCGTCGGTCTTGCGCCAATCGGAATTGATGTTACGCATAACCGCCTTCGACAGCGCGTTATAGAGCTGACGGGTAGTCGCTTTCTCCAACGTTGTGGAGTAATCGTATGAAAGCACTTGCTCCATGATGTCGATGATTTTGTTTGACATATATGTCTCCTTAAAAAGTGATCAAAGTTGTTTAAGCGGTGCTTGCGCCAAAAAAGGTCGCTTCGCCCGCATTACGCCCTGCCGTACTTAACGGCAAGCGCGCGCATTTTCTCCGCAAGAGCGGGCTGTGCATAGTCCTCGGGAATTCGATAGCTCCAATTATCGGTCGACAGCGTTCCGGGCATATTTATTCTTCCCTCGCCGCCGATTTTCAACCAATCCTGCATAGGCATTATAGCCGTGCTCGCCCTGGACGCCATTGCAAGTTCGATTACGGCGTCGCAAATATCCTCGTCCGTCTCCGTCGACGCGTTCAGACCCATTTTCTCGAGTTCGCGGCGGAGGGATCCTACAAACCAATCTCTTCCACCGCCGAGCGAGCGGATATAACCTAAAAGCGTGTCGTTATCGTGCGTGCCTGTATATACCACACAATTATCCGAGGAGTAATTATGCGGCAGATACTCGTTTCCGTCGTCCGAGCCGAAAGCGAATTGCAACACTTTCATTCCGGGGTAACCCACCTCGGCAAACATAGCTCTTGCGGAATCGTCGAGTATTCCGAGGTCCTCGGCTATAACGTCCATCTTTCCAAAGGACTTCTCTATCTCGGCAAACAGTGCGGAGGACGGTCCCTCTGCCCACTTACCGAACTCGGCGGTCTTGTCCCCGAAGGGAATCTCCCAATAGCGGTCAAAGCCGCGGAAGTGGTCTATCCGAACAATGTCGTATATCTCGAAGCATTTCTTTAAGCGAGACTTCCACCAAGCGTATCCGTCCGCCCTCATACGTTCCCAATTATACACGGGATTGCCCCATAGCTGACCTGTTGCGCTGAAAGCGTCGGGAGGACAGCCCGCTACGACGGTCGGATTAAGGTCCTCGCCGAGCTTTACCGTCTCCGGGTGCATCCAGCATTCAACGCTGTCGTATGCTATATATATCGGCATGTCGCCGATCAGCTTAACGCCACGAGAGTTTGCATAGCGTTTAAGCGCCTGCCACTGCCTGAAAAAGGTGTATTGCGTCCACTGCCAGAACAGTATCTCCCGCTTGTGTGCCCGCTTGAACGAAGCAAGCGCCGACTTATCGCGGAACTTCAGCCCCTCATCCCAGGTATTCCAGGCGCGGAGCCCTTGCGTCTCCTTTATCGCGCGGAAGAGGGCGTAGTCCTTATATTCCCCCCGCCTCACGAAAGAAACAAAATCCTTATCGTCGATATCAAAGCGTGCGAAGGCTTTTTTAAGCACTTCGAAGCGCGTATCGAAGAGCTTCTTATAGTCTATGCGCGAGGCGGGTGCCGTTAAGCATTCTCCCAATTCTTCAGCCGAAAGCAAGCCCTCGCTCGCAAGCGTTTCGAGATCGATAAAGTATTCGCTGCCCGCAGTCGTGCAGACGGACTGATAGGGCGAATCGCCGTACCCCGTCGGAACCAACGGCAATACCTGCCACCTGTCCTGCCCCGCCGAGCAAAGAAAATCGACAAAATCGTACGCCGCTTTCCCGAGCGTGCCGACGCCGTACTGCCCCGACAATGACGCTATGTGCAATAATATCCCGCTGTGTCTGCTCACGATATGGCAATTCCTCTCTATTGTAAATAAATATTAACATTTTTGTTTTTTCGTGTCAAATATTATCGGCAAATACACCCGAAAAATGTAACAAAATGAGAAAAGCCCACTCTCAAAAGAGCGAGCATTCCCCTTCCGCTACTATAGTGGCTGTGTTATTTAGCCTGAATCCAGGAAATTTTGCGCGTGCAGAACTTAACCAAACGGCGGAGCGCCCATTCGAGGACTACCGACAGCAGTACCGCGAGCAGTACCCATGCGAACAACTCGGGCGTCTCGTCGAGAAAGTTTTGCTTGGAGTAGTATATCGCGCTGCCTATGCTCTTCGCCGTGTATGCGAGTATTTCGGCGGAGATTACCGCCTTAACGTTCATGCCGAAGGTTGCGGATATGCAGGACAGCATATTCGGCAGCAGGAGCGGAAGATACACCGTGCGGGCGCTGTGCCAGAACCCCGAACCCATCTCGCGCATTACGTCGCAAAGGGCGGGGTCTATATTCTCCGTCGCGGTGCGTATTTGCTGATAGACTATCGGAAATACGAGCATTGTCCCGATTACTGCGGGTACCACAGCCGCGGGCAGGGATATGACAAGCACAAGCGCGATTGCCGCGACGGGCACCGACCGCATTACCGCAACTATCGGCGAAAGTACCGCGCCCACCGACTTATACTTACCCGCGAGTATGCCGAATATTACGCCGAACACAAACCCGATAATAAACCCGATAAGGCACCGAAGTAGCGTGAAACCGATATTCGCGTAAGTCGTGGGCTTGGCGAAAAGTCCGCCGAACGCGACGACGGTTGCGCTGAATGTCGGCAGCGCGATTTCGAGGTTCATTATCCGAGCGACTATCTCCCATATCCCGCAAAGTACGAGAGCGGAAGCCGCCGCTATCAGGATATATCTGTTTTTATAAAGTACTTCTTTCATTGCGTCTCCGTGGTCAGGCAGTTTGCGCGGTTAAGTTTGCTTAAGTTTCGCCCGCGTCGTCGGACGAGGCAAGCCTTATCCGAGGAACAGATCGTCGGCTGCCTGCACTCCTATATTGCCAAGCAGAGCCTTTACCGCGGCTTTGGAATCGGCGGAGTTGCGATACATAACTGTCATATTCGGCGCGGCGGCTTTGAGCGCGGCGGCCTTGACCGAGCAGCCTTCAATGCTTTCGGCTTTTGCGCCCACCGTCGCTATGTCGTTTAAGAAGGCGGTCACGCTTGCATTAGCCCGCTCGTTCACCTTTGCAACGAGAGCGGGATCTTTATCGTAAACGTCGCTCCTGACAAAAAGACCCGCCATGGGGAAATCGTTATCGGTGACGTCCTTGTATATTTTCGATACCGATCCGAGCACTTCGAATTCTTTGCCGCTGTTTTTCAATGCGGTTATAGCAGGCTCGGCAAACACTGCGGTAACGGCGTCGCCGCGCGCTATCTCCGCCTGTATGGTGGAAGCGTCGGATCCGTTGAGCGTAACGTTCGCTCCAGCGGTGCCGAAGAGGTACTCGGCAGACTTACCGGGTATAGCGGCTAAACCTATCGTCTCGACCGTCTTACCGTCGAATTGCGAGAGGAATTCCATCGGACTTGCGCATTGGTCGTATGTCGTAAAGCCCTCTTCCGTCGTTACGAAGTAGAGAACTCCCCAACTCGTTACGTTCATGAGCTTGTAGTCGTGCTCGTTCTTCCCCGCTTTCGCCGCGTTGTGCATGTTGGCGCCGACGTTAACGGGCGCTACGATAAACTCTTTGCCCTCGGTGAACTGCGCCGCAATATTGGCTTCGGCGGTTACGGAATACTTCATATCCGCAATGCCCGCGCTTGTTT
>CANPYH010000087.1 GCA_947588325.1 uncultured Clostridia bacterium | reverse complement strand
CGAAAGGGCGGGGATATGTTATCGAGAACCTGTTCGAGAACCGCTTCCGCCACACGTCGGAGTTAAACAAAATGGGCGCGGATATAATCGTCTGCGGAAGGGCGGCGACGGTCAGGGGCGGTGTTCTTCACGGCGCGGCGCTGCAGGCGGAGGACCTTCGGGGCGGTGCGGCATTGGTACTTGCCGCGCTTAAAGCGGAGGGGAAATCAACGATATCGGGAGTAAGGCACATTGACAGAGGCTATTTCGGAATGGAAAAGAAAATAAGTATGCTCGGGGGAGACATAAAAAGGGTGAAAAAGTCTTGCGTTTGACCGCGCGGTTTGATATAATAACGGTATGAGGAATAAGAGCCTTATAATTCTTCTGTCCGTTCTCGGTGGAATCGCCGTTGTGGTAATAATACTCAGCGCCATTTTCACTATTTATTCTACCGACGCCAGATGTTCGACGACCTACGCCGAGAACGACCCGAGATATGAAACAATACTCAGCGTAAACAACGAGATACGCAAAGTAGCCGACGAGTATAAAACTCAGAGCATATTCTTTTTCAGCGAGTCCGATCTTATCAAAGAGGTCAACGAGAAGGTTCCGCGCGCCGAGGCTTACGACGTCGAGTGCGTATTCCCCAACAAGATAGTAGTCAGATATAACCTCATAGAAGAGTCCGTTCAAATAAAATGCGGAGCCGACTATATAATAGCGAGCGCGAGCGGAAAGATTATGGACGTACGCAAAGACGATACGTCATATGTGACGGTAGGCGGGGAAAACAATACCCTGATTTCCGTTGTGCCGTACTCTTCGCCGAATGATATAAACATCGGACATCATTTATACGATGACCCGAAATGTTATGACATGGCGGCGCTTGACATAATAGTCGGACTTGCCGATAATCTCGTGGACGCTTCGGGCGACCGCGCCTTCGATAAGTCCAACTATGCCGAGATAATTCTTGCCGACAGCCATTCGGAGGAATCGCTCCGCGACATTACCGTCAGAATGCGGGGGACGGCAAACGGGGATCGCGTCGGCATAACGCTTAAACTTCAGGGCGGCGGCTTACACAATCTCGAGCTGAAAATGAAGAGCTTTGCCGCCTGGTACATTTCTCACCCCGATAAAATATACGGCGGCACGGCTATTATTACCGACGGCAATCCTGACAGGGTAATATATTCGGCTGCGAAATAAAGCGCGTCTGTGAAAAATTACTCTTGACATACGGCGCGTTATATCTTATAATTAAGACGATAAACGAGGGCGCATACTGTGACACACGAAGTAGCTATCATGGACATAGGCTCGTCGAAGATCACCGTTTTGGTGGGGAGACGGGGCGTCAATAACACCGTCTGCATAACAGGCAGCGGCGAGTATGGGTACGACGGTTACGAGGACGGCGAGTTCTACAAACCCGACGGGCTTTTTAACGCCGTCGGTCAGGCGATAAAAAAGGCGGCGGAGTCCGCTCACGCCGAGATCGGACACATATATGTGGGCGTGCCCGGGCAGTTTACCGTTACGCAATGCAAGGAAGTATCTCTCTCGCTTGCCAAAAAACGCAAAATTACGGACAAGGATATCAACGATCTGTTCGACCTTGGCAATACCTTCGAGGACAACGAGGACTATACTCTCATCAACTGCCAGCCCGTCTATTACACCCTCGGCGACAACCGAAAACTCATTCAGCCCGTCGGACTTTCCTCCGCAATGCTCACGGGCTTCGTGTCTTACATACTTGCGGAGAAGAAGTTTACCAAACTTATCGGCGAGGTGCTCGACGCTTCGGGTATCGGTTCGTATGAATTTGTAAGCAGCATACTTGCGGAGAGCCTCTATCTCTTCGACGAGGACGTGCGCGACCGATACGCCGTGCTTTTCGACGTGGGCTATATCGTTACAGACATAGTCGTAGCAAGAGGGGACGGCATACTCCGTCAGTTCAGTATCCCTCTCGGCGGCGGGCATATTTCGAGAGACCTTCGCGACGACCTGAGCATAAGGTTTAAGCTCGCGGACAAGCTTAAGCGCAAGATAACGCTCAATCTCGAGTTCACGGATACGGACACCTACGACATTAACTATAACGGCAGGACGATGTCTTTCCCCGCCAAGCAGGTAAACGACGTCGCGACCGTGACGCTCAACAAGCTCGTCCGCACCGCGCAAAAGTGCCTCATGTCCTGCGATCTGCCCGCTTCGGCAACGTATTACCTGACGGGCGGCGGCATATCGTATATTCCCGGTGCAAGAGAGTATCTCTCCGCGCGGCTGGACAGGCATATAGAAACGGCGACCTCGCGTCAGCCGCAATATAAAAAGCCCGAAATGTCATCGTCGCTTGCGTTGCTCGATACCGTGCTTGATAACGCGGAGGTTAAGCCCGCGAAGAAAAGTTTCTTTGACAGACTGTTCGGAAGATAAAAGGAGAAATTATGGACGAATCCAATCAGGTCAAGATTCCGACCGCAAAGATTGCGGTGGTAGGCGTCGGCGGAGGCGGCGGAAACGCAGTCAACCGTATTTACGACAAGTTTACGGACGTCGATTTTATCGCGATAAATACCGATCTGCAGGATCTGCAAAAATCCGTCGTTCCGTACAGGCTCGAGATTGGGCTTAACACTACCAAGGGTCGGGGCGCGGGTGCCAACCCCGAGTTGGGTCAGCAAGCCGCGGAGGAAAGCCGCGAACTGATAAAAATATACCTCGAAAACGCCGACCTCGTAATT
This sequence comes from uncultured Clostridia bacterium, assembly GCA_947588325.1. Taxonomy (GTDB): domain Bacteria; phylum Bacillota; class Clostridia; order Christensenellales; family Pumilibacteraceae; genus Protoclostridium. The sequence continues at coordinate 3,143 of CANPYH010000087.1, read as the reverse complement.
ATCACCGCGGGTATGGGCAAAGGCACGGGTACGGGCGCTTCTCCCGTCGTCGCTTCGATTGCAAAGGAAATGGGCAAGCTCGTAATAGCCGTCGTAACCACGCCTTTTTACCTCGAGGGCAAGCACAGAATAATCAACGCCGAGATTGGTATCGAAAACCTCGCGAAGGTTGCGGACGCATATATAGTCGTCGCGAACGAGAACCTAGTGTCCTTCTCGGGCAAAGAGAGCATAGGCAATGCGTTTAAGTACGCCGACAGCGTTTTGAGCCAATGCATTCTCGGTATCAGCGACGTAATACTCAATAACCAGACTTTCAACCTCGACTTTGCGGACCTTTGCACCGTGCTTAAAGGCATGGGGCGCGCATATCTCGGCATAGGCGCGGGGAAGGGCGACGACAGGGTTATGCAGGCAATCAGAAATGCGGCGACTAACAAGCTGCAAAATCTCAAAATCGACCACGCAACGAGCGTTTTGCTCTACTTAAAAGCCAAACCCGAAGTCACCATGAAGGAAGTGGACGAGGCTATCGTGCTCGTTCGCGAAGTTGTGGATAAGGACGCGAATATCATATTCGGTATCGATATGCAGGGGGATAACATAAACGGCGACAACGATGTGGAGATTATGATAATAGCCACGGGTTTCGAGCGCAACACGAAATCGGCTCGGGCGGCACAGCCTGCCGAAGCTCCCGCACAGCTGGATATCTTCGGCGGCTCCGCACCCAAAGCGGAAGGAGCGGAAGTCGGCGAAAAGCCAGCGTTCGTCCATCAGGCTCCGCCTGTCTCGCGCGTGAGCGTGAGCGAGGACTCGGAGGAGGACGACGTGCCCGCCTGGTTGAAAATAGCGGATAAGAGCAAGACGAAGGACGATACCCGAAAAGAATAATAACGACTAATGTTAAATATACGCGGAAAAGCACTTAATTTCGGTTAAGTGTTTTTCTTTTTTCCTTCGACAACATTGTAAATTACTCTACTTTGTCCGTATGATAGACTTTTCGCAGTGAAAGTTTATATCGAAATCGTTATACTCGATAACCTCGTCGCGACGTCCTGCATTGCCGCGCTGTCATACGCCTCGCTCGGTATTCGCGTTTCGGTCTTTCGGACCGCGCTTGCGGCAATCTCGGGAACTATAGTCAGCCTGTCTTACCCGTATTGGAATATGCCGATTGTTCTCGTCATAATCGCGCGGCTGGCAATAGGTTGCGCTCTCGGGGTTATTCTGTTTCTTGGGCTTGAAAAGACGGTCGTCGGCGTGCTTGTGTTTCTTTTGCAGACTTGCCTTGTCGGGGGCATATGCTATTTTGCCGCGGGTTTCTTTGCGGGCGGAGAGAGGGCATATATACCGTACGCTCTGCCGTCCTGCGTCGCCGCTCTCGCGTTTTTCGGACTGCGAGGGATAATCCGACTAACCTCGGCAAAGAGGACGCAGGCGGGGTATAAATACGACGTTGCGGTCACAATCCGCGGAAGGACCGCCGCAATGAAGGGATATCTCGATACTGGTAACTCGCTGTCCGACGACGTTACCCGCCTGCCCATCGTCATAGTCAAGCTGTCCTCGCTCGACGCAGCGTTCGGCCGCTCCGTCGTAGCGGGCAGTATAACGGGGTGTAAACGGATAACGACGGTGGGCGGAAGGGGTAAAATTTTTCTCATTCGCCCCGACGAATTCCGATTATATTCGACGGCGGTCGGGAATAAACATAGAGATGTGATGCTCGGTGTTGCCGAGAACGGTTTTGCGAGACGCGAGGATATACTCCTCAATCCGTCTGTTATCGGAGGGTAAAATGTTAAGTAGGATCAAGGAAATCGTAGCGGGAATTTTCAGTTGGGGAGAGTTCGACGGTATCGACTATGTCAGCAGCGGAGAGGCGCTTCCCACGCCGCTTACTGCCGAAGAGGAGGCGGAGGCGCTTCGTATGCTTAAAGAGGGTAGCGAAAAGGCGAAGAGTACGCTTATCGAAAGGAATCTCCGCCTGGTGGTATATATAGCCCGCAAGTTTGACAATACGGGCGTGGATATCGAGGACCTCATCTCCGTCGGAACTATCGGGCTTATCAAAGCGGTAAACTCGTATAACTTCGAAAAGAACATAAAACTCGCCACATACGCCTCGCGATGTATCGAGAATGAGATACTCATGCACCTTCGCCGAATAGTGCGGATCAGATGCGAAGTGTCGCTTGACGAGCCGCTTAACGTGGACTTCGAGGGCAACGAACTACTTATCTCGGACATACTCGGCACTGAGCCGGATATTGTGAGTAAGAACCTCGAAAGCTCGGTGGAAAAGGAACTGCTTATGAGCGCCGTTGCCAAACTTACCGACCGCGAGCGGATCATAATGGAGCTGCGGTTCGGATTGTCGGGACAGGAAGAAAAGACACAAAAGGAAGTTGCGGATATGCTCGGAATAAGTCAGTCGTATATATCGCGGCTCGAAAAGAAAATAATATACCGCTTGCGAAAAGAACTTAATAAAATGGGCTGTTTTTCGAGTTAGTAAAAGGCGCCGACGGCCTTGACTGCAACAATATGGATTCAAAATTACGCGGTTTGACAGTTTGTCAAGCCGCTTTATAATTTAACATTCGTAGGCAGAGTTTCGTTTAAATGAGAGACAGGGTAAATAAAACAGTATAATATACTTTCGAACACCAAAAGCGAAAAACTCGCCTTTGGTAAATGCTACTTGTTCGTACGCAGTTGTTTCCTCTTATCAATAACCTTTATGCATTCGCTCAAAAAGAACGACATTATTTTGTTGACAATAATAATACCATATAGTATAATTCTATATGGAATTGATAGGGAGATTTCTATGGACAGTCAGTTTGGATTTTTGGTGTCGCAAATCAAACAAGTCGGTGGCAGAATATTTGAAAAGGTTTTAAGCGAGAAAAATATCAGCGCATTCAATGGAGCGCAGGGGCGTATATTGTATGTTTTATGGAACGCCGACGGTATTTCCTTGAAGGAACTTTCGGATAAAACTGGGCTTGCGCCTACAACCTTGACGAGCATGATAGACAGAATGGAACATATGGGCCTTGTAAAAAGAGTTGCCGATAAAGCCGACAGGCGGAAAGTTCTGCTTCGCCTTACCGATAAAGCGCACTCGTTCC
>CANPYH010000086.1 GCA_947588325.1 uncultured Clostridia bacterium | reverse complement strand
CCCCGACCGCAACTTCCTGCCCAGCGAACTCAACGAATACTATTCCACCATCGAGGATCTCCACCTCGACACCGACGCTATGCTCGCGATTATAGCCTATTGCGTGCGGTTCAAGGGCAGCACTATCGGTTGGAAGTACATAGTCACGGTGGCGCAGAACTTCGCCAAAGATGGCTGCCGCACCGCCGCCGACGTCGAAGCCAAGATCGACGCGGACGAGATACTCTCCGCCGACGTTGCCAAGCTGTTCAAGACGCTTAAAATACGGCGGGCACAGGACCTCGACGACGTTCGGCTCTATCGCAAGTGGACGGAAGATATGGGTTTCGCGCCCGGCACCGTGCTCTACGTCGCCAAAGGAGTTTTCGGCGAGATGAAGGGGCTGGACACCGTGCTTACACGCTATCACGCCGACGGGCTTATTACCCTCAAGGATATCGAAGAGTACAATCGTGTGCGCGACAACCTGCTCTCCCTCACCAAGGAGTTGCTGATTAAGTTAGACGAACACTTTAACCGCCTCGATTACTACGCCGAGCAATATGTCAAGGAATGGCTCAAACTCGGTTTCGACGGCGACGGGCTCCGCATAGTAGCGGACTATTGTTTCCGCAACAACAAGAAGTCGTGCGCGAAAATGGATACGCTCCTCCGTGAGTGCGCCTCTGTCGGCGTTACGGACACCGAAGCTATCCGCGCCAAGTTCTCCGCCGAGGGCAAGTATGACAGGGAAATTCGCAAGCTGCTCCGCCTTGCGGGCATATCCGACGATGTAACCACCCGCGACCGAGACAGTTACAATATCTGGGTTAATTATTGGCATGTCCCCGCCGACGTACTCGAAAGCGCGGCAAAGCAAAGTCTCGGCGAGGCTAACCCGCGGGTTAAAATGCACATGATAATCAAGACCTATCACGAGGGTGGCGCTTCGGGCGGAATAGCCTCTATGAGCGAGGAGCAAATAACCAAGCTCAACGAAAAACTTATGAAAATAACGGCGGATGACATTTAATGAATATCAAGTCTGCGGCAAACCTTATTAAGAACGAATACGACGCGAGAAAGGCGGCGGCGGAGGCGCGGTATCTCGACGCCCTGTCCGCACACGCCGAATTATACGAGGCGGAAAAGGCTCTTCGCGCAGCCGTGCTTGACGGCGGCGACGTCCCCCTCCTCACCGAACGGCGGAACGACGTTATCCGCGCTCTCGGCTATTCCATCGACGACTTCTTCCCCCGCCCCCGCTGTGAAAGGTGCGGGGACACGGGCTACTCCCGCGGCAGGTTCTGCGACTGTGCACGTCGCCGCGCCGCCGAGGAGAGCGTGGAGTTCTCCATACCCCCCATTACCTTCGACGACTGCAATCTCGACCTGTTCGAGGGCAATTCCCGCGTTACCGCCGAAAAGGCCTTTTCCACGGCAAAGCTGTTCTGCGAGAAGTTTCCCCCGAAAAAGGTGCGCAATCTGCTCCTGCTCGGCACGGCAGGTACGGGCAAGACCTTCCTCGCCTCCTGCATTGCCAACGACCTCGAAGAGCGCGGATACAGCTGCACCTTCATTACGGCGTTTAAGTTCAACGACATCTGCCGCACCTATCACTATTCCTTCGAGCGCAACCGCGGCGACGCATTGAGCGCGCTTTCAGACACCGACTTACTCGTTATCGACGACCTCGGTTCGGAGAGCATTATCAGGGAAATTACCAAGGAGTACCTCTTCACCGTCGTCAGCGAGCGTATGTCAAGCGGGCGGCACACTATTATTACTACCAACCTCAACCCCTTCGAGCTTGAATCGAGGTACGGCGAACGCACCGCGTCAAGGCTGTTCGCGTCCGATACCTGCTTAACCGTAATCACTAACGGAAAGGACCTTCGCAGATGAGAATCGATTGTCACAATCACACCACCTTCTCCTCCGACGGGCGTCAGACGATCCCCGAGCTTATAGCCGCGGCGGCAGAGCGCGGAGTGGGCTATGTCGCTCTCACCGAGCACATGGACCTCGGTTTTCCCAACGGCGCCCGCCCTTCCGACGAGCCGCTGTTCGAGTATCTCGTTACCCGCCGCTACTTCGACGAGATTGCGGCGCTCCGCCCCCTCTACCCACATATGCGCATAGTCGCGGGGATCGAAGTGGGCTTTACCGCTGGCGACGAGGATCGTATATCCGCCGCGCTTTCACAGTTCCCCTTCGAGTATATCATTAACTCCGTCCATATCTGCCACGGTCTGGACTGCTATTGGGCGGGCTACTTCGACGGCTACACCAAAGCCTCGTCCTACGGCGAGTATCTCGACTGTGTGCGCGCGAGCCTCGACGCGCCCTACCCCTACGACGCTGTCGGGCATCTCGGTTACATTGCCCGCGCCGCCGATTATCCCGATCGCCGCTTGCTCTACTCCGAATTTGCCGACAAACTTGATGACATACTCCGCGTAATTATCCGTCGCGGCAAGATACTCGAGGTTAATTCTTCCGTCGGCAAGAGCGCGGCAAACGGCGCATTGACCATTCCCGACCCCACCATTCTTCGACGTTATCGCGAGCTTGGCGGCGAGCTTATCAATTTCGGGAGCGATTCGCACTATACTTCGCGGTTTAACGCCAATTATTCCGGCGTTTGCACCCTGCTCAAAGACATAGGCTTTAAGGAGTTCACTATTAAGTATGACGGGACTTTGCGTTCGGAGGCGATAGACTGATGGCGTTACTCACTTTTATTTGCGTTAATTGCGGGCACAAACAGGACGAACTGACCCGCTCCGATTCCCCCGCGCCCCGTTGCTCTGAGTGCGGCGGGGAGATGAAGCGGTGCTTTTCGGGCAAGTGCTACGGCTCGATCGGCGGTACTTCCTCTGTCGAATGTACGCACCACTGCGCCACCTGCCCCGGCTGCAAGAAGTAATATTGAATTTATTATATCGAGGTGTTTATATTATGGATGCGATTGAATGTATTATGACGCGTCGGTCCTGCCGCTCGTTTAAGCCCGACATGCCCACCGACGAGGAGATCAATGTCGTTCTCGAGGCGGCGCGGTACGCTCCGAGCGGAATGAGCCGACAGACCTGGCACTTCGTTGTCGTCCGCAACGCCGATTGGCTGTCGCGTATGAACGAGCGCGTTTACTCCATAGTCAATGCCGCTTCGCTCTCGAGTAATCTCGATCGCAACGGCGCTAAAGGCTACAGCTGTAATTACCATTCGCCCGTCTTTATTATCGTCTCCGCCGATCCCGCTTACGGCACAAGCGAGGACGATTGCGCCTGCGCGCTCGAGAATATGTTCCTCGCCGCACATGCGCTCGGACTGGGCGCATGCTGGATTAACCAGCTCGGTAAGGCTAATTGCGCCGCCCTCCGCGACCTGCTCACCGAAGCAGGCGTTCCGCCCACCGATATGGTTTACGGCTGCTGCGCATTGGGCTATCCAGACGCTCCCCCTTCACCCCGCAAACCCCGCACCGATAGTATTATTTATTTTAATTAAATTTTTTGTAAATGTGTTTTTAAGGGGGAAACCTTTTTGTGAACAAAAAGGTTTCCCCCTTATACCCCTTTCCAAAAAAACTTAAAAACTTTTTCTTTTTGTTTTGTTATGGGGTGTGCGTGATTAAATAAACTAACTATTTATAATACAAGACAATCCCCTCAGTCTGCCTGACGGCAGACAGCCCCACCTGCTAAGGGCGGCTACATTCGTCCCCGACTGTTCGAGTATCATGTTATTAATTTGTAGCATTACAAGATTGTTGGGTTTGCGCTCAAAATTCGGGTAGCAGGTGGGCCGCCCTTAGTAAGGGGGGCTGGCACGCCAACGGCGTGACTGAGGGGATTGTTGAGTTTCATTGTAAATCAAGTAACATATTGCGTATAAACTACAATCGTAATATCGAACAATCCTATTGAAAAGGAACGGCGTCACCTGACACCGTTCCTTATTTTTAATTTTCCTTTTTTACAACCCCATAACAAACCGATGTGAGAGCGGCGGAGAGGTGCGGTCAGACGGGTGGGAGACGGAACTTCGCGAAGGAGTTTACTTAAATAGGTAAATGACTGAGCAGAAGCGAACGTCGGCGCGCCCGTATCACCGCGCCTATTGCGCCGCTCAAGCAGAAGCTATGTGCCTTCCTTACACTACTTCCTTTCCTTGTCCCCCATCGATTACGCGTAATACTCTGACCTGCTCGCCCGTAACGGCGTCGAGATAGACGAAGTAGTCGAGACCTTTGTAGGTAGCGGAGAGCTGGTAGCAGAAGCGTTCGGAATTGCCGAAGGGTATAATTGCGAGGCGGACGTTGGTGACGGTAAGGCGCTTGGACGCGCAGGACTTTGCGCTCGCTTCGGTCATTACCACTTCGGGGTGGGTGCGGTCGCGGTGATTGGTGCAATAGGCGCAGGCTTCCACGCCGAGCAGCTTATAGTCGCCGACGGACAGCTTAATCTTCACGAGGTCGGGATAGTACACGACGCCGCGCACGACGGGAGCGAGGTTGATTATCGCCTCTCCGCCCACTTCGTTATACCACACGGGCGCGAGCGAACTGTCATAGCCCAACTTTTCGGCGTACTTGAGCGCCGCCGCCTCTGCCGCCTTTTCGTCCGACTTGCCGCCCTCCGAGCCGCCGCCTATCATGACGTTAACTATAAGCCCGCCCCGCTTGGTCATAGATACGTAGGCGTCCCCGCCCTCCGCTTCGCCTTGTACGGCGAACAGCGCTTCGTCGCCCGAGAGCGGTTCGGCTTTACCCTTGATCCCGAGTTTGTCGCGCGCTATTCGCTCGGCTTCGGCTCCGTCTATCTCGCGAAGCCCCTGCACCGCCTTCCATTGCGGCTTTTCCACGGCGTCGGAAAAGGGACCGTCGTATATTATGCTCGGGTAATCGATACTCGTTTCGCCCTCGGTCAACGTTATATAGCCCTGTTCGTCGATCTGCTCCATAAGCGAGAAGTCGCCGCTGTCTATCCCCGCGATAACGTCGTCCAATATCTGCCTGACGTTTTCCGAAGCGGCGAATATCTCCTCTATACTATCCTCGTAAGCCCGCGCGTCCGCACCGCTGCCGAGCGCGCGAATGTAGCTCGCCGAAAAGTCGCCGACCTGGTTGAGGAATTTGAGCAAGCCCTCGTGTTTATACATCTCCACGGGCAGTTTCCCCACAATCTCCGCCGCCGCGGTCGCATCCTTGTATATGTCCGCCGCAATGGAGATATTCTCCGCTTTCGAGTCGGAGGCGAGGAGCTTTGACAGGTTATTCTCCACCGCCTTCACGCAGTCGTAGCTGTCGTACAGCGCGTAGGTGTACGCATTACGCGTCTCTGTGCGCGAGCTTTCCGCCGCGCTTTTTTCCTTGCCTACCCACACCGACAGCCAGATTATTACCCCCGTCATGGCGAGTATCAACACTACGGCGAGTGCCGCTAATACCTTGCTTTTCGTTTTCATACTTCCTCCTTACGTCAGCCCTTGGCGAAGTTGTGCCGCCCGATCTTGATAGTGACTTTGAGCGACCATATCCACTTGCTCGTCGCCGTTGCGGGGTTGTAGTAATACAGGCACCCGCCCGTCGGATCCCAGCCGTTAATCGCGTCCTGCGCCGCCTTTTTCGCGTTGGCGTCGGGAGTGTAGTTAATCTGTCCGTCCGACACGCAGGTAAACGCGCCCGATTGGTATATTACTCCCGATATCGTGTTAGGGAACTTGGGCGAGCGCACGCGGTTAAGCACTACCGCGGCTATCGCGACCTGCCCTGTGTACGGCTCTCCCCGCGCTTCGGCGTATACGCACCGAGCGAGAAGGTTGACGTCGCTGTTTGAGTAGCCGCCCGAGTTTAACGTTATTCCGAGCGCCTTTTCCGTCTTTGGCCCGACTATCCCGTCTACCACCAG
>CANPYH010000085.1 GCA_947588325.1 uncultured Clostridia bacterium | reverse complement strand
CGCGCATGTTTACCGACTGCGACATACACATACACGTTCCCGAAGGCGCGACGCCCAAGGACGGACCGAGCGCGGGCATAACCATGGCGACGGCTGTGCTTTCGGCAATGACGGAGAGAGCGGTGGCGGCGGACGTCGCTATGACGGGGGAGATAACCCTTCGCGGCAAGGTGCTTGCGATAGGCGGGCTTAAAGAGAAGTCCCTCGCCGCATTGCGTTATGGCAAGAAACGCCTGATAATTCCCAAGGATAACGTCAAGGACCTCGACGAGGTTCCGAGCGAAGTTAAGGAGCATATGACGATAATCCCCGTCGGCGATATCGACGAGGTGTTCGCAAACGCACTCAGATGATAAATTCGGCCAAATTCGTCAAGTCGCTCGCCGACCTCGGAACATACAAGGCGGAGAGCGATAAATACGCCTGTCCCGAAATATGCGTGGCGGGTAGGTCTAACGTTGGCAAATCCTCATTCATAAACATGATAACGGGGCGTAAAAACCTCGCAAAGACCTCATCTTCGCCCGGGCGCACGAGATTGCTTAACCTCTTCGACATAAACGACGGCGAGTTCATGCTCGTGGACCTCCCCGGGTACGGCTATGCAAAGGCGCCCAAGTCGGAGATCGAGAAGTGGAGCAAGCTGACCGACGGCAATTTCACCGCTACCGATAAGCTCGCGCACACCTTCGCGCTTGTGGATATACGCCACGAGCCCACCGCGCTCGACAAACAGATGATTGCCTATCTTTACTCGGCGGCGCGACCCTTTACCATAGTCGCGACCAAGGCGGACAAGCTCTCTCGCGCGGCGCAGGACAGAGCGCGGCGAATGATAGCGACGGAGCTGAAAGTGGGCGCGGATAACATAATACTCACCTCGGCGGAGAGTAAGCAGGGCAGGGCGGAGATAATCTCCCGCATAGACCAGATCATCGCGACGGCAAAGGGCGAATGAGGCGTAGTAACGAATAATAATTCTTCCGAATAGTATGTAGTGACTTTCGGAGGTTTTTTATGCCAAATAATTGTTGCTGCCGCATAGCGGTACAGATTGTGCAGATATACGACGGGGCGAGGCTGGAACGGCACATAAGCCGCACTCTCGCACTTTCGGACTTCACTCCCTCCGCTTACGCCCCGCCTCTGACCTATATCGGCGCGTCTTACAGCGGCACGGCGGCTATATCGTCCCAAGCCGTCACGCCCGCGGCTAACGGACAGAGCCGAGTATCTCTTACATACGGCTTTCCCGTAACGGTTAACTATACCGACGCAGGCGGGAACGGGGGAAGGGCGACGTCGTATATAACGGATGGCGCGGACGTATTGCTCCGCCTGCCGAGCAGTCCTTACTACTTCGAGGTGGAGACGGAGTTCCTCTCGCGGATAGGGCGTATATCGGGGAGCAGTTCGGAGATACGCGGCTGCTTGCTCGCGAAAATAAAGGTATTGACCCGTCGCGACGCCGTGATAAACGCCTGCAAGCCCAATTACCCGCTTGCGAGCGAAACGCAGGACGCCGTATGTGCGGCGCTCTTCGGCGATTAGTCAAAACCTGTTGCATTTGCCCGAGTAATTTGTTATAATACGGGCATGAGAGTTTTTGCCATAAGCGATCTTCACCTTTCCGTGAACAATCCCAAGCCGATGAACATATTCGGACCCGTTTGGGATAATTACCTCGACGCCATCGAGGAAAGCTGGAAGGAAAACGTCCGCGACGACGATATAGTCCTGATTGCGGGGGATCTCTCCTGGGCTATGACTCTCGAGGACGCAAAGAGCGATATAGCATATCTCAACCGCTTCAACGGGCATAAAGTGCTTATCCGCGGCAATCACGACTATTGGTGGAAGTCCATAACCGCCGTTCGCGCCGCCCTTCCCGAAAAGACCTACGCCGTGCAGAACGACGCTGTGAAGATAGGCAATGTGGTAATATGCGGTTCGCGGCTGTGGACTACCCCCGAACCGAATAAGGAGCAGACCCCCGAGAACAAGAAGATATACGATAGGGAAGTGCTCCGCCTCGCCATGTCCCTCGACGCGGCAAAGAAGCTGATGACGGAGGGCGACTTTCTCGTCGTTATGACGCATTACCCGCCCTTTAACAGCACCTTCCGTCCCTCGGCATACACCGAGGTTATATCCCGCTACGCCCCCGCCGCCGTGGTGTACGGACACCTGCACGGCAAGGGCAGCAGGGCAACCGCGGAAGTAACGTTGGACGGCGTCAGATATTGCCTCACCAGCTGCGACCTTGTGGGCAATAAACTCGTTCCCATTTTAGTATAGTTCAGCCGCATTCCGTAGCGTGACAACCCCTTGTGTTGCGGCGCAATTCGAGGCTAAATAAATGTGATAGTTTGAAAAAAACAATGTGATAATCTTGTGAAAAAGTAAATTCTCCGTTTAGTAGACGTCAAAATATCGAATTCTCCTCTCGGGAGAATTTATTTTTTTGTATTCTCTTATCTGATTTTCGAGGAAATACTATTATATGGGTGTGGAAGCGGGGGAGTAAACCGCTCCCGAAACGCGAGAGATGAAGGGATGCAATGAAAGCCAAATCCAAAAAGACAATATCCGCGATAGACAATAAAGTTGCGCTCGTCAAAAAGCCCTTTCCGTTAAGGAAGTTTTTGGCGGTGCTTCTCATTTGTGCCGTCGCGCTTTTCTTCAGCATACTCTTTGCGCCCATGAGCGGCGGAACGTACGGCGAGCTTTCCCCGAACAGGTTCCTCGCCGCGCCCGCCGATTGCACGCCTGTTGACGTGGACGGGCAGGGTGACACCGAGCTTAACGGCGTAACCGTAAGCGGTCCCGTGCGCAACCTCTTCATAGCGGCAAGCAAGCTGAAAGAGGCGGGCAGTTTTCGCTCGGTCTGCGTGGGCGAAACGGTCGCGCATTCGCTGGTGGGCGATATCGTGCAGGAGATAAGGGCGGAGCGGACGGTGGTCGGCGACAGCTCTTTCAAGCAGTCGGTCAGCTTCGGCGTTAAGAAGCTCGCCGAGCAGCGGTACGTTCGCGGCGGCGGCTCCAACGATTGCCTGATACGCGACAAAGTTAAGCTCAATTCGGTAACGGACGTGGAGTGGGGCGACGTCGTAACCAATATCGGCACGGAGGGCTATCTCGACAGATACGGCTACATGCCCACCGAGCTTACGTCCTACTACCTCAACGAAACCAGCGTCCTCTCGGGCGAGCTTATCTCCCATGAGGACGGACTTTACACATACTCATACGAACTCAATATCGACAATGCCCCGGGCGCCGAGACCGAAGTGGCTACCGAGGACGGCACCGTCACCAAGAAGTACGGGCTTGTCAAGGAGATGAGTTACTCTGCGGGTACGGACGACACCCAGCTGCCCGTTTTCCGCAATGCTCGCGTCAATATCACCATCGACGACAATTGGATGGTGCATAAGTGCGAGACTTTCGCGACTTACGACGTGGTTATACTCGGCGGGCAGACCTGCGACGAACACATGGTCGAGACCTTCAGCGATATCGGCGAAGTGACCGAACTGCCCGAGTACGACTTTTTCAAGGACTACTTCGGACAGGACGAGGCGGAGGTTAGCAAGACTTACGACGCTACTGACCTACTTCTCGAGATGTTCGAGGAATATATCACTGGCGAGCCGCTCAACGCGCACATAGCGCTTTCCTCTCCCGTGGCTCTGCTCGACGGGCTTAACGCGGATATCCGCCTCGACCTCGACATAGAGCACACCGAGAACATAAAGGCGAGCGGGGCAATTCCTCTCGGCGGCGGCACGCTTGACGTGTATTACGGCGACGGTAATCTGCTCCTCGCTTACGGCGACTTCAAGTGCCGCGTACCGATAGACAGGGCGGCGGAGCTTATCTCCGCGCTTACGGGCGAGGCGACGGAAGCCGACGAAGCGGCCGAAGAAGGTGCAGACGCGGGATTCAGCCTCGACTCCCTTCTCGACAATGCGACGGTGGAGACGACGGATACCGATTGTAAGGTATCTCTCACACTCCCGCTTTCCGACCTTCTCGGCAGCGAGGGCTTACCCGAACTCACCGCTACGCTTTACGGCAAGAAGGACGAGGGCGGTAAATTCCGCTTCGAACGCGCCGTTGCGACGCTCGGGGAGCACGAAATAACCGCGGAGGTATGCGAGCCGAAGGAGTTCCGCACGCTGACCCCCGAGGAATGCCCCGATATACTCGGCGTGCTTGACCTTGTCAGTGGCGGCAAAATCTGTCTCAGCGCCAAACTCGGGGAGATTGACGCCGACATAATGATCGACATAGCCGAGAAGTCGGTAAGCGCGGTCATAAACGACCTCACTGTGGGCGGGATAAGCATCGGTGACATTGTTATTAACTATAACGGCGGAGTTATATACGCCGAATGCGGCAATCTCCGCTTCAAACTCGATGCGGAGGATATAGAGGGCGTAATTGCCAATCTCACCCCCGTTCTCGAACACTTCGGTATCTCGCTCGGCGAGCTGCCCGAACTCGGCGACCTCGGCGCGGATATCGACCTTGCCGCCATACTCGGAACTATCGCGATATCGGCGGACGGGGAGAGCGCGAGTCTGTCGCTGTCCGCACTCGGCGCGGATATCGGCGTAACCCTCGCGAATGTCGACAGCAGCTGGACGGTGGCGGGAGTCAGCGCGACCTATGGCGACCTTGCGCTGTCCGTAACCCCCGCGGATCCCTTCGAAGTCGGGGAGATAAGCGGCGAATATGTCGACCTTGCCGAACTTGCGGAGAACTATTCGGGGGTAATATACGACCTCATATGCGCGGAAGGTTACGCGCTTGACGTAAACGCGGATATAACGGTGCAGGGCAAGCAATTAAACGTCACGGCGGCGGTGAACATAAACGGCGGCGTGTCCGCTCGCGGCACACTGACCTATGCGAGCGCAAAGCCGATTGACTTCGAAATAGCATATGTAAGCGGGAAAATGTATATCTCTCTCGCCGATTATAACTTCTCTTTCCTCCTTCCAAATAGCGGCGAGGGGAGCTGGGAAAAGACGGATATAAGCGCGGCGCTTCAATCACTCAAGGGCAAGAACGCCGCGATCGACGGCATTATCGAAGTGGTCGAAAGGACAATGACCGCGCTGACCGAAGAGGGCTTTGACTTCCTCTCCCTTCTCGGCGGCGTTTCCTATAACGGCAAGTCCATAGATATCACGCTTAACGGCGAAGCGCTCGGGCTGGGCGAAATCACGCTCTCCGTGCTTGGCGGGGACAAGCTCTCTGCGATCCTTCCGAGCGTCACGGCGGGCGGCGTAACGCTCGGGCTTAACCTGTCCGTCAGCCCCTCGGCGGCTCCCGTAACCCCGCCCGAGAGAGAGGACACCAAGGCGGTTGCGCTTGACGTCGATCTCGACATGCGGATAGAGGGCAAGCCGCTGAACATAACCGCGGCGGTGAATATCAACGGCGGCGTGTCGATTGCGGGCGGTCTGACCTATGCAGACGTGGGATATATACCCCTCGAAGTCGTGATAGTGGACGGCAGGGCATATATAAGCGTAGATAAGTATAACTTCACCCTCGACGTTACGGAGGGCAAAACGGACGGTGTGGATATACTCTCCCTGATCCGTCGGCTCAAACGCAAGAATAACACTCTCGACGGCGTGTTGAACGCGGTGGAGCGGATTTACACCGCTGTGACCGCCGAGAACTTCGACTATCTCTCGCTTATCGCGGGGATAGACTTCGAGGATAACGGTATCAAAGTAACGATGGGCGGCGGTCAGTTCGGCATTTCGGACATAACCGCGATTGTTAACCTCGACGAATTCGGCATAACGGTGGAGCCTTTCTCGATAGGCAGGCTCACCGCAGAGCTTAACGCCACCCTCCGCCCGTCAACCGAGCCTGTGACCGC
>CANPYH010000084.1 GCA_947588325.1 uncultured Clostridia bacterium | reverse complement strand
CGCTAACGGCGCGCTCGAACTGCTCAAAGAGTTCGGTGACCTGCCCGCGGTGGTGGCTTGCAAGCACGCCAACCCCTGCGGAGTGGGAACGGGCAAGACCATATACGAGGCGTATATGCGCGCATACGAGTCCGATCCCGTGTCGGTATTCGGCGGCATACTCGCTATAAGCGGGGAAGTGGACGCCGCAACCGCAGCGGAGATAAACAAGATATTTATCGAGATAGTAATGGCTCCGTCCTACTCCGAAGAAGCGCTTAAAATACTCGAGCAGAAACCGAATATCCGACTTCTGCAAATTGACAACATAACCGCGCGCCGCGACGCCTCCGCTTACGATATGAAGAAGGTCTACGGCGGACTTCTCGTCCAGCAATACGACGAGTGTCTGGTAGACGGCGAAGAGGTATTCACCGAGAGCGCGAAGGTTGAGACGGTGACGACGTCGAGCGGCAAGACCAAGACGGTCTACGGCACAGGCGTTGTTACCAAGCGCAAGCCGACAGCCGAGGAGATCGAGGCGATGAAGTTCGCCATGAAGGTTGTTAAGCACACCAAGTCCAACGCGATAGTCATCGGCAAGAGCGGTCGGACGACGGGAATAGGCATGGGGCAGACCAACCGCATATGGGCGGCACAGCAGGCGATAGCGCATGCGGGCGGGGAGGCGAAAGGCTCCGTCATGGCTTCGGACGCCTTCTTCCCCTTCCCCGATTGCGTGGAAGAGTGCGTTAAGGCGGGCATAACCGCGATTATTCAGCCGGGCGGCTCGATTAAGGACGCCGAATCCGTCGCCGCTTGCGACGCGGCGGGAATCGCGATGGTATTCTCGGGTAAGAGACATTTCAAACATTGATAAAGGTCGCGGCGGAGAGTTCTTCGCCGCGTATCGTAAAATACCGCGTTTGCGGAAGAGGTTAGCATGAAAAACGTATTGGTCATTGGCGGCGGCGGGAGAGAGCACGCGATAGTATACTCCCTTTCGAGGTCGGACAAAGTCGGAAAAATTTACTGTGCCCCGGGCAACGCGGGCATAGCGGCGCTGGCAGAGTGCCACCCCGAGATAAAGGCGACGGACATAGACGCCGTTCTCGCTTTTGTCGAGGCGCACAAGGATATTTACCTCACCGTTGTCGCTCCCGACGATCCCCTTGCCGCGGGCATGGTGGACAGGCTGGAGGCGGCGGGGCACCGCGCTTTCGGACCGAGAGCGAACGCCGCGCGGCTGGAAGCGAGCAAGTCGTTTGCCAAGGACTTAATGAAGAAATACGGCATTCCGACGGCGGCATACGAGGTGTTTACCGACTATGACAGCGCGGCGAAGTACCTCGAAACCTGCCCTTATCCCACCGTTCTCAAAGCCGACGGCTTAGCGCTCGGAAAAGGGGTGCTCATATGCGCAAATAAGCAAGAAGCGCTCGACGGGCTTAAAGAGATTATGTTAGACAAGGCGTTCGGCAGCGCGGGCAATACCATTGTTATAGAGGAGTTTCTCACTGGGTTCGAGTGCTCCGCTCTCGCGTTCTGCGACGGCAAGACCATTGTTCCCATGACGACAAGTCAGGACCACAAGCGGGCTTTGGACGGCAACAAGGGTTTGAACACGGGGGGCATGGGCACATTCTCGCCTTCATATAAGGTGGATAAGGCGACGGAGAAGCGGATATACGACGAAGTGTTACTCCCCACGTTAAAGGGGCTTATCGCCGAGGGTATCGAGTTCAAAGGCGTGCTTTACGCAGGACTTATGATAAACGGCGAGGACATAAAAGTATTGGAATACAACGCCCGTTTCGGAGATCCCGAGACGCAGGTTATACTCCCGAGGCTGGCGACCGACCTCTTCGACATATTCGAAGCGTGCATTGACGGCACATTGGATAAGGTCGTTATGGAGTGGACGGGCAACGCCGCCGTGTGCGTGATTGCGGCGAGCGGCGGTTATCCCGAGCACTATGAGAAGGGCAAGGAGATTACCTTCGGGGATATGGACGGCGACATAATCGTATTCCACGCGGGTACGGCTATGAAAGATGGCAAACTCGTGACGAGCGGGGGACGCGTACTCGGCGTAACCGCGCTTGCTCCGACGCTTAAAGAGGCGCGGGACAAGGCGTATAAGAACATAAAAGCCGTATCTTTCGAAAAGATACATTACAGAACGGACATTCTCAAAGAGCTTTGAGATAAAGCAACAGGGGCGGCACATGATAAGACGAATATTTGTAGAGAAGAAAGTCGGTTACGACACTGTCAGACAGAAAAAACAAATGGAGATAGAGAGCGCATTTTCCGTCAAGTTCGAGGACATGCGCCTCATTCTCCGCTATGATATAGAGGGCATGGAGGACGCCGACTACGAGCAGGCGAAGGTTACTATATTCTCCGAGCCGCCCGTTGACGAATTATACGAGGAGAGTATCGACCTTGCGGGATACACGGTAATAGGCACCGAACTTCTCCCCGGGCAGTACGACCAGAGAGCGGACAGCGCGGCGCAGTGCGTCCAACTTCTCACGAGAAAGACCCGTCCGCTCATTCGCACCGCCACTCTCTACGCCTTCAAAGGTGCGGATAAGGGGCTTGCCCGTCGGCTGGAAAAGTACCTCGTAAACCCCGTGGAGGCGCGGCTTTGCTCGCTGGATAAGCCCGAAACCCTCGTCGCCGTATACGACGAGCCTGCTCCCGTACCGACGGTGGTGGGCTTCACGGCAATGAACGACGAGGAACTTGCGGCGTACCACAAATCCATGGGCTTTGCAATGAGTTTTGCGGATATCAAGTTCGTCCGCGACCACTTCTCCCGCGAGGGCAGAGACCCGATCGAGACCGAACTCAAAGTCATAGACACATATTGGTCGGACCACTGCCGTCACACCACCTTTTCCACCCACCTCACCGATATAGAGATAGGTGAAAGGGAAGTGCCCGAGTGCCGCGAAGCCTTCGGAATGTACGAGGATTGGCATGAAAAGCGCGCGGCGGGCAGAGAGGATAAGAAATATCCGACGCTCATGGATATGGCGACAATGGGCGCCTGGGCGCTCAAGAAGGAGGGTAAAATCCCCGACCTCGACGAGAGCGAGGAGATTAACGCCTGCTCTATCAAGGTCAAAGCCGACGTCGCGGGCAAAGAAGAAGACTGGCTGGTCATGTTCAAGAACGAGACGCACAACCACCCGACGGAGATCGAACCCTTCGGCGGCGCGGCGACCTGTCTCGGCGGCGCGATCAGAGACCCGCTTTCGGGGCGCGTGTACGTCTATCAGTCCATGCGCGTGACGGGCGCGGGGGATATAACCGAATCGCTTAACAAGACGCTCAAAGGCAAGCTCCCGCAGCGCACCATATCCACAACGGCTGCGGCGGGCTTCTCGTCATACGGCAACCAGATAGGACTTGCCACGGGGCAGGTTCACGAATTGCACCACAAGGGCTACGTCGCCAAGAGGCTGGAAACGGGCTTCGTAGTCGGTGCGGCTCCCGCCGAAAACGTCGTGCGGGAGGCGCCCAAGGCGGGGGACGTAATCCTGCTTATCGGGGGCGAAACGGGCAGAGACGGCTGCGGCGGCGCTACGGGTTCGTCCAAAGCGCACACCGTCGAGAGCCTTAACACCTGCGGCGCGGAGGTGCAGAAGGGTAACCCGCTGACCGAGAGAAAAATTCAGCGGCTTTTCAGAAACAAGGAAGTAACGCAGCTTATCAAACGTTGCAACGACTTCGGCGCGGGCGGCGTATCCGTCGCCGTCGGAGAGCTTGCCGCGGGACTTGACATAGACCTCGACGCCGTACCTAAAAAATATCAGGGACTGACCTCGACGGAGCTTGCGATTTCCGAATCGCAGGAGAGAATGGCGGTGGTTGTCCGCGCGGAGGACGTGGATAAAATGCGCCGTCTTTGCGTGGAGGAGAACCTGCTCGCCACTCCGCTTGCCACTGTGACCGATCTCGGCAGAATGAGAATGTTCCACGGCGGAAGAAAGGTAGTGGACCTTTCCCGCGCCTTCCTCGATACCAACGGCGCGACGCAGGAACATACCGTCGTAATCGACGAGACCGTGCCGACCTATTTCAACGAGGTCAAGGACGAAAAGGCGGTGGAGCGCGAGGACTGGTCGCGCGCGCTCAAGACGGCGCTTGCCGATCAGAACGTCTGCTCGCACAAGGGGCTTGTGGAGATGTTCGACTCCACTATCGGCGCAGGCACGGTATTTATGCCCTTCGGCGGCAAGTACCAGATGACCCCGTCGGTAGCCATGGCGGCGCTCCTTCCTACGGCCGGCACCACGACCGCAACGGTGTCGGCGTACGCTTGCTACCCCGAACTGCTCAGTCAGAACTGCTTCGTCGGCGCGGCGTACTCGGTGCTGATGAGCGTTATGAAGGTGGCGGCAACGGGCGCGGACTATAAGAAGGTTCGCCTCACTTTGCAGGAATTTTTCGAGAAGTTGGGCGACGATCCCAAGCGTTGGGGCAAGCCGACGGCGGCTCTCCTCGGCGCGTTCTATGCACAGATGAAGCTCGGCCTCGGCGCGATTGGGGGCAAGGACTCCATGAGCGGCTCGTTTGAAAATCTCGACGTACCGCCCACGCTTATATCCTTCGCACTCGCTCCCGCCGACGCGCGCACATTGATAACCAACGTTGTCCCCCCGAAAAAGTGCGTATTCCGCATTCGTATGAGGAGGGATAAGAGCGGCATGCCCGACTTCGAGTATGCAAAACGGCTGATGGACAAACTGCGCGAGGAAATACTTAAGGGCAACGTGTTCTTCTGTCAGGTTCCCGAAGAGGGCGGCTCGGCGGCGGCGATGATTAAGTCCTGCCTCGGCGAGGGCATCGGCTTCTTCTTCAATGTCCTCGACAGGAGCGCGTTTACCAACAGCCTCGGCGACCTGCTTGTCGGCGTAAACAAACCCGAGGCGTTTGACGAGTTCGATTGCAAGCTCTTCGGCTTCTCCACGGCGCATCAGGGCGTAACTACGGACGGAAAGATTAAATACGACGCGCGCGGGGAGTATATCAGCGTGTCGCAAAGGGTGCCCATAACGCACTACCGCGACGCATACGCCCGCACGCTCGAGAAGGTGTACCGCACCACCGCTCCCGCAAAGGGCGACGCTCCCAGCCTGTCTTATCAGGCGAAGAACATTCGCGTCGGGAGTAATAAGGCGGCGCGGCCCCGCGTGTTTATACCCGTATTCCCGGGCACTAACTGCGAATATGACACGGCAAGAGCGTTTGAAAGAGCGGGCGCGGAGGCGGATATATTCGTGTTGCGCAACAGGACGGCGAGCGAGATAGACGAGAGCGTCGACGAGATAGTCAAGCGGCTCTCACTCGCGCAGATACTAATGTTCCCGGGCGGCTTCTCGGGCGGCGACGAACCCGACGGTTCGGGCAAGTTTATCGCGACGACCTTCCGCAACCCCAAGATAGCCGACGCCGTTCACGAACTGCTCGGCGTGCGTGACGGGCTTGTGCTCGGCATATGCAATGGCTTCCAGGCGCTCGTCAAGACGGGACTGCTGCCGGGCGCGGACATAGCCGCACAGGGCGCGGAGGATCCCACGCTGACGTTTAATAATATAGCTCGCCACGTTTCGCAAATAGTGACCGTGCGCGTCGCTTCGAATATATCGCCCTGGCTTTCGGCGACCCAAACGGGCGAGGTATACGGCGTCGCCGTTTCGCACGGAGAGGGTCGGTTCGTCGCTTCGGAGAGCGACCTGAAAGCGCTTGCCGAGAACGGGCAGATAGCCACGCAATATTGCGATCTCGACGGCAACGCGACCATGCTTTCGCCGTATAACCCCAACGGATCGATGTACGCGATAGAGGGCATAACGAGCGCCGACGGGCGCATATACGGCAAAATGGGGCATACCGAGCGCGCGGGGGATAATCTGTATAAAAACATACCGTTCAACTTCGACATGAAACTGTTCGAGTCGGGCGTTAAGTACTTCAAGTAATAAGCAAGGAGACC
>CANPYH010000083.1 GCA_947588325.1 uncultured Clostridia bacterium | reverse complement strand
CGCCTATATTCATGCTTATATTTTAGAAGAAATCTTCTGTAAATACTTGACAAAGAAGATATCTTCTTATATAATTTAGTAAATATTTTTCGGGAGAACAATGAATGAAAGCAAAAAGGATGTTAAGGTTCGCCGCAGTCGGCATAATTGCGCTAATATGCGCCGCGAGCATATTCGCATTTACCGCTTGCGGTGAGAGCGAAACTTACAAGTTCGCCAGTATCAGGATTCAGTTAAATGGCGATGATGTCACCACAGACACAACCTATAAAAGTACAGTTGACTTGTATCGTAAGATGTATGAGGATAGTACAGTCATTGTTACCAATAGTAAAGTCACCATTAAAAACGTTCATCAAAATGTGCTTGGGTCCGATGATACGGGAGTTAGTGATGTTAGAGATACTGTTTTCAAGGTTGAAAAAATCGAAGGGGATAAATATATCTTCGATATTGACAAATATATCGAAACAGAGGCACAGGAAGGGCGTAAATACTTAAAAAATCAAGGTTTGTCGAAAGAAGATATAGATATTATGATAGAAGCATATAAAAAGACATTCTCCAACGCTGAAACATATGGACTTAAGACGGAGAATGGGTTTAATATTTTCAGCACTAATCAAGGTAGCCGTAATGATGTAGGAACTGTTGTTATTCGCTTTATTAAATAACTCCCCTGCCCCTGATGAATCCGTGCGCTAATGGCGTGCGGATTTTTTATTGCTCCTACTTTACTATTCCTTACTTTGCCGCGCTGACCCTTACGCCCCTTATGACAGCGTGTATGCGGTGACCTCATATATCGAATAGCCGTAAGTCGTGGTGCGGCGGAGACCCTCGATACGAATGTACCTGACGGGAGCAACCGAACTCGGCATAATGCTATCCGTGCGCGCGCCGCGTGAGGACTGAATGTGCGCAACTTCCCGCCACGCCTTATCCTCGCCCGCGAAGTACACCTTATACTCCGCCGCCGAAGCCGTCTCCCACATAATGCGAAGCTCGTATATAGTCACGGTGCGCGGCAGAGCTATCTCGGCGGTGACGTCGTCCACGCCGTGCCGCGACTCCCAGCGCGTATTCTCCTTGCCGTCCACGATGTTCCCGATGACGTGCTCGTTGCCGTTATCCGAATTTGCCGTCGCCGTCGCGCCCGCTATATCCGCCTTGGTAAGCGAAAGCCGACGGAAGTAAAGTTCGGTGAGCCTCCCGCCCGCCGCCGTAATCTCCACGGTGTGACGGAAGGTTAATACCAACGGCTCGCTCTCATATCCCCCAACCGTACTTGTCAGCGGGTACTCCGCGCCGTCTATGTACAGTTTGGGCGAAGCTATGTCGCCGCCGAGGGTTATGCGCATATAGCCGCCCGCCGCACCGCAGGACACGAGATACTTCGCTCTCCCGCCCGAACCGAACGCCACCGCGCCGCCTTCCGCCGTCGCCCCGTCTGACTCGGCAAAGTCCGCAGCGGCTACCGTGCCGCAGTCGGCGTATGTCCCGAAATGCTCGGTCACTGCCGTCGGATCGGCGGTTACAAGGGAGCGTGCCGGCACCGTCGCGCTGCCGACTACGCCGCCCTCCGACGCGAATGTGTATGTCACGGGCGAGGAAGTCGGATTCCAACACACGGCTTTATACGTCTTATCCGCGCCGCTGCCCGCAGAGTACACCGTCGCCGACGCGCCGTTCTCCGCCCAGATATCCGTCGTGCGCGCGCCCATGGACTTCATGCCGTGAACCAGCCAATACACGTTGAACTGCTCGGAAGTATTCCCGACGTTGCCCTGCTCCGCCAGAGTCTCGGCGTACCAATCCAGCGCCTCGTCGGGATCGTATATGGCGACGATGGGGATAAACACGTGCTGCCAGCCGTATATCTTTTTATGCGCATCTTCGACGTTCCACATACCTTGCTCGGCGCGCATGTTGTTTATCAGTGTTTCGAGGCTCGACCTCTCCACATCCGTCAGTCCGTAGCTCGTGAGGAACTCCTCGCCCGGAATGAGGTGTATGCCGTAAGCATAGAGCGGCTCGCCGTTGAAGAATGTGCCATAGAAATTACTCCCGCCGTAGACCTGCCCCGCCACGCCGTATGGATAGAACTCGGGGAAGTCGCCGAAGTAGTCGAACCAATAGTGCTTGACGGCGTTAAGCTCGGTAGTGAAGCCGTATATAGCCGCCTCGCGCATGTCCTCGTTGCCCACGGCGGTGGCGTAGAGATAGGCGCCTACCCAGCTGTTAAGCGCTTCGCCCGCCGATTCCTGATTATTCCCGCTGTCGTTGTCCGCATAGCCGCCCGCCCAGCCGTGCCCAGCGAACATATCGAAGTTGCGCATGTACGGGAAAATATCCCCGTCGCGCTCCCAATTCATGTAGTCGCGGATAAGCAGCTCGATCATGTCGCCGTACTTCTCGGCGAACTCGGGTCTGTATGCGCAAAGTACGCCCGCCGCAAGCGTGTAATAGCCGTATGTGAAGTAGTGATCGGCAAGGTTGACGCCCGCGCCGAACTCGCTGTTTTTGTAGTATAGCGTGCCCCACTCGCCGTCATAGTAGAAATAGGCGCCCGTCGTCTCGTCCTTCTCCCCGTCATAGGTGAACCAATCGGCGAGTATATACTCGATCTTGTCGAGGAAACTGTCGCGAAGGTCGGTTGCGCCTATCTGGTCGGAAGCCAGCGCCGCCATAGCCATGGGGTGCAGGTTCTTTCCCTGCCAATAGGGGTCGCCCGAAATAAGGTTACTGTCCTTGGGCGCCTTGTCCCCGCCGTTGTTGTTGTATAGCATAACAAGCTGTTCGTACATCTCATCAGCCCCGTAACCGTTGTCCGTCGGCTCGGTAAAAGTGGGCACTACGCCGTAAAACCTGTCCGTCGTGGTCAGCTCGTTGCCGACGAAGGTCTTGCATATCCCTCGCACGCTGTCATATGCGTACTTGCCGAAAGCCGCGTCCGATTTATCCGTCTGATGCGGGAGGAAAGCGGTGTATGCCTCCGCCGAAAAGCCGCTCCGCACCTGCATAGTCTGTACGCGGAAGTCGGTTTTTACAATATTGGTCCCGCCGTCCAGCCCGTAACCTATGTGCGAGCCGACGACAAAAGCGTAGCCGTGCTTGTGCATAAGCTCCGCTTCTTCGATGTTCGGCTGTCCGTGCGGGTTGGGGTCCTTTGCGGCAGACTGCGCTACCTTTGTCACCGTCGAGAGCGCGCCGACGGAGAGGTAGTTACCGCCTTGC
The DNA here is from genome assembly GCA_947588325.1 of uncultured Clostridia bacterium. GTDB lineage: Bacteria > Bacillota > Clostridia > Christensenellales > Pumilibacteraceae > Protoclostridium. Next base: position 2,813 of record CANPYH010000083.1, on the reverse strand, counting down.
ATAACGACGGAAATGTCGCTCTCCCCTCGAATAAACATTGTGCCCTCGGGCGCGTTGACTATGTAATATCTCTCCTCGTATTCCCGAGCCGCGCCGCTTTGGTTCTGCATGCCGCCCTCGTACCCGCCGACGCCGCGCACGCAAAGAACTATGCAGTCCCCCTCGTACGCGTCGCCCTGCCCGCCGAGTATGGTTTCGCCGCCGAGGTTGTACACGCCGACGAGATTATCCGACCACACCGTCGCCTTATCGGGTTCGGCAAAGAGGAAGTAGGAATATAACCCGCCCTCGGAGAGGAACACCGTCATCTTATCCACATACTCGCTGTCCGTCATCACCGCCGAAATGGTGTAGTCGGAGAAGTCGGTGACGCGCACTTCGGCGTCGCCCATGCCCGCGTAGCCCACGCGGAGATCCCGACAGGACGTGTCCACCGTTTGCGAGCCGTTGCCCGGGACGTTACCCGAGAAGTAGCCGCCGCCCGCGTAGGTCATATAGAACCCGTCGGTCATAAACCGCGACATAAGCGGATAGGTGAACATGTTATACCCTTTGTCTGTGACGAGAAGCCCCTGCCACCAATCGTTACTCGGTATAGGCTTGGAGCGCAAAGCCTCGTCTATGTACGCCACGAGGCGGGATGAGGGGAAATCGGTGCCGCCGCGGACGTACGAACCGCTCCCGCAAGCCACGCTCTCGCGCTCGGGGAACTCGAGGGTTACGTCGTAGTCGACCTTGCCCTCCCCGCTTCCCTCGGGGTATTGGGAGTTAACCGCCAAGCCCTCGAGCATAAAGGAGAGGGAGTTCGGGCTTTGGTAGTCTATTACGCGAAGGTACCGCGCCCGCTCGTATACAAATACGCTCTGCACCCGCTTGTCGCCGTGGGTCTGGCGGAATACCGTTTTCCAAGACTGCCCGTCCTCGCTCGTTTGCAGGTCGTAGTACTTGCCCTTGCCGCCGTCGCTGCCCCGCCAATACAGGTCTACCCGACCGACGTCCTTTACCTCGCCGAGGTCGATCTTCTTCGCCGCGAATGTGCCGCCGCCGACGCCGAATGCGGGGAAATCGGCAAAGTTAAGCTCGTCAACGTCCGAGCCGTACTCGCTCGCCCAATATGTGTTATAATCGTCCTTTGCTCCCGACGCGGGGTGCCCCGCCCTCTCGCTCGAAGCGGTGACGGTGAAGGAGTTGCGGTTAATCTCCGCCCCTTGGTAGGTAAAGGTCATGCGGTTTATGAGGTAGCCCTTCGCCGTGAACCGACGTTTGAGCATATTAAGCCGAATATACCGCGCGGTAACGGTGGCGTTACGCACTCCCCCGCTGACTATGTTGCGCCCGTCGAGGGTAATCTCGCTCGCCGAAGCAAAATCGGAATCTTCGGAAATAAGTATGCGGTACTCCGCGGGAGACTGCCCGTCGCTCCAGGAAATCTCCATGCCGTCGATCTGCCGCGCCTCGCCGAAGTCCACGGTCAATTGCTCTTCGTCCTCCGTCGCATAGTCGGGAGAACCGCTGCTCCCGGCGTCGAAGAGCACGGGATATCGCTCGATAGGCAGGACGGTGCCGCGCTTACCGAGTAGTTCCAGCTCGAATATCGAATAGCCGTATTGCGTGTCGCGCTTGGTGCAATGAAGTCGGACGTACCGCGCTTCGGTGCCTTCCGCGAAGGTGTATGCCGTAACCAGCCTGCCCGCGCCGTTACGCGAAACGGTCTTATCCTCCGCCGATATGGCCACGCCGCTGCCGTCCTTCGCCGCCGAATAAGTCTTGCCGTCGGAGGAAATCAGCACCTCGTATGAGCGGGCATATGCCGCTTCCCAATCGATACGGATCCCCTCGACGGGCAGGAGCGCACCTAAATCCACGGTCAGCGAAACGTCGTTCTCGCCGTGGTCGCTCTCCCAGCGCGTATCCGCCTTGCCGTCGAAGGCTAAACCCGCGCTGCCGTTAGCGGTGTGTGTTGCCGTCGCCGAGCAGCCCTTGGCTATGTTATACGCCTCCTCCGAAGTGAATATGGGGGTGGGTCGCTCCTCGCCTATGTGCGGGTTTGGCGTAACGGTAACCGTCCGCTCCGCCGTCGCAGTCACGCCGCCAAAGGTCACCGAGTATGTCAGCGCGTACTCGCCCGCTTTGGAAGTGTCGACGAACCCCGTCATCGTTACACTGCCCGATACGTCCTCGCCGTCCGCCATCGCAATCACACCGCCGAGCGGGTTGAAGTACGTCCCTTGCGTTACTGTCACATCCTCCGCGCCGTCGATAACCACTTCGGGCGGAGTGGGCTTATCGGACTCTTCGGGTTTATCGGGCTTATCGGGTTTGGGGGGCTGTTCGGGCTCTTCGTGCTTGGGCGGGTCCTCGGGCGGCGGTTCGGTCTTGCCGCAAGCCGCGGCAAAACAAAGCGTCGCAACGAGCGCGATAGCGATTAACAGACTTAATATTCGGGAAAGTATCTTCTTCATAGACTTTTTCGGATTTGGTATCATTTTCAGTACTGTTTTGTAAAACGTCTATACAGTATAAAAGTTCCGAACGGAGCGGTTCGGAACTCGCCGTTACAGGTCGTAAGGCGTTAGCTGGTATACATAATAGTTGAGCCAATTGACGTATATAAGGTTGGCGGCGGAAGCCCAATTCATTTTGATCACGCTCTTGTCGCCGTTGTAGCCGCCGACGAAGTAGTTTTCGGGGGGCTTTATGTCGAGACCTTTTTGCAAGTCGCGCTCATATTCGAGTTGCAACGTCTCGCGGTCATACTCGGCATGTCCGGTTATGAAGAAGAATTTGCCGTCGCGGGATTTGATTATCGACGC
>CANPYH010000082.1 GCA_947588325.1 uncultured Clostridia bacterium | reverse complement strand
TACTCCGTCGAGCGCTCTCACGTCCTCGCCGTTCTTTATATGGTATATCTTGGTTAAGTCTCTTACGATTAAAGACATATCTACCACCCCCCCCCCAGTACAGTTTCATAACTCTGCAGTATACCGTTAGTATACAATAGCTCACTCAAAAATGCAATACCCTTTGGGAAAAAATATGCAAAATTGTAAAAGGAATTTATATAACAGTGCCCGACTTTTGGACAAGCAATCACTTTTCGTTATACCAACACGACAATGCAAAAGCACCCTTTACTCGAAAGAGTGCTTGTTACATTAAATCGTCTTCTTCCAAGCTGGGAACAGTGGAAGGCACAGAGTACCGTTCAGGGGCGCGAGAGAGGTTATTTCGACACAGGAGTTTACTAAAACCGTAAATGACTGTGTCGAAATGTTCTCGGTTCGCGTCCATCAACGGTGCTATGTGCCTTCCGATTGTAAAACCTACTTTTTATAGACCATGCTTTTGATATCCTCTATCGCCACCCTAATCCTTTCCGAAGTCGGCATAAGACGCTCGATCTTGTCGCGGGCGTGAATTACGGTGGTGTGGTCGCGACCGCCGCAGAGATTGCCGACGGTTTCGAGGGGCATATTGGTAAGGTCCGCCATGAGATACATACAGAGCTGGCGAGGCTCGACTATCTCTTTATTCTTCTTTTTGCCGAGCAGTTCGTCCTTGGTCAGCCCGTAATATCTGCACACGCAGTCGATAATCGCGTCGGGACTGATCTTTTCGTCGGTGACGTTGCGGTAGTCTTTGAGCGTATCGCGGACGAGGTCGATTGAGGGCGGGCGGTTGCTTAACGCGGAGAGGAACACCACTTTGTTAAGCAGGCTCTCCATTTCGCGGATATTATTCTCTATCTTCTCCGCCATGAAAGTCAATACTTCGATGGGGATATTGACGCGGAGGCGTTGCGCCTTTTTGTTAAGTATGGCTATTCTCGTCTCTATGTCGGGGGGCTGGATATCCGTTATAAGTCCCCACTCGAACCGACTGCGAAGCCTGTCCTCGAGATCGGGTATCTCGGCGGGCGGACGGTCGGATGTGAAAACGAGCTGTTTGCCCTCGTTATGCAGGTCGTTAAAGGTGTGGAAAAGCTCCTCCTGCGTGCGCTCCTTGCCCGATATGAATTGTATATCGTCTATCATCAGCACGTCGGCGCTGCGGTACCTGTCGCGGAAAGAGGTCTGCGCGTCCTTACCTGCGCTTATGGAGTTTATGAAGTCGTTCAAGAACTTCTCCGACGATACGTAAATAACCTTCTTTTCGGGCGCGGAAATGAATATGGAGTTGCCGATAGCGTGCATAATATGCGTCTTTCCGAGACCTACTCCGCCGTATATGAAGAGGGGATTGAACTTCTCCCCCGGCGCCTCGCTTACCGCATGTGCCGCCGCTACCGTGAACTCGTTGCACTTGCCCACGACGAACTCCTCGAAGTTATACTTGGGGTTAATGGGCGTGCCGACGGCGTAACTCGTCTCGGGCTTGGGAGAGGTATCGACGCGCTCGCCCTCTCCGTACAGATCTTTATCACCCTCTTCGATAATGATTATGTCGCGAAGATAGGGCGCAACCTTCTGCGCCACGAGTTTAAGCGTGATCATATGCCCCGACCTGACCTTGTTGACGTGCTCGGCGTTTGCCGCAACGAGAATGAGCCTCCCGTCGTCCACGACGTAGGGTCTGAGCGTATTTATCCAGACATCGAAAGTAACGGTGTTAACCTCCGTCTGGAGTTCCGTCTTCATGTCCTCCCATATTTCACTTGCGCTTTTCATAAGATTATCCTCTCGACTTGAATTCCTTGAAGAAAAACAGGGTTATCTTCTGGATAAGTTCGGTAAATTTCCGCTCGTCCCAATCGGTGCTGAGCACTTCGAGTATACCCTCGAGATAGCCGTTAGCCACCACTTTGGCGAGTATCAACTCGGAATCGGAGACCTTTTCGCTGCCGAAGTTGCGCACGACTATTATGTGGAGTATGCGCCCGCCGACGGCGTGACGAAAGTTCTCGTATTCCGTGCCCTGACACTTATAGAAGAGAATGTTAAGTTCCTCCCTGCTCCGCCAGAATACGCGGTACAGCTCTTTGGCAATAAACAGCGAAAACTCTTCCAGCGGCATTGCGCGAAGAGTTGCCGTGCCCGCAAGGTCGGCGATGAAGGTCGGAATGAAGTCGTAGGCTTCCTTAACCACGGCGTCGAGCAAAGCCTTTTTGCTCGCGAAGTACCTGTAAAGGTTGCCGATGGGAACGTCCGCGCCGTTGGCTATGCGGTATACGCTGCTGCCCTTATAGCCGAATTGCAGAAATTCCCTCTTCGCTACTTCCTTGATTTTATTCTCGATTTCCCTCTTCTTGGTCTGCATGGTTTATTGTAACACACATTCCCCTGTCTGTCAATTGCGTTTCTTTATTTCGGCGTATATTTCGCTCTTATGCACGCCGCGATCCCGCGCCACCGCCTTCATGGCGTCCTTCTCGTCCAGCCCGTCGGATATATACTTCTCGAAGTGCTCGCGAACGGTCAGCTTGTTAAGCGCTTCGCTCTCCACCGCCCCCTCGACGACCAGCACCATCTCCCCTTTAAGCGTCGCGCTCTCGGGAATATTCGGCAAAAGGAAGTCGATTTTATCCTCGTATATCTTGGATATCTCGCGGACAAGGCAGGCCTTTCTCTCCCCGAGCGTTTCGCCCAAAAATGCCACGTCTTTTTGCACGTCGTGCGGGGCTATGTAGAAAATGAGGGTGGAGCGGAGGGACGCGAACCGCCCGATAAGCCGCTTGCGATCGGCGTCCTTTTCGGGCAGGAACCCGACGAAGCAAAATGAGGAGGCGTCGAAGCCCGAAAGCACCAGCGCGCTTATAGCCGCGCACCCGCTCCCGACGACGGTGTATTCCAGACCGCGGGCTTTCAGGCACTTAACCAGCGCGTTGCCCGGGTCGGATATAACGGGGGTGCCCGCGTCGGACACGAGGGCTATATTCTTCCCCTCCGCAAGCATATCCGCTATTTTCTCCACCTGCTTGCTCTCGCTGAACTTTTCGTATGCCCGCGTGGGTGCGGTTATCCCATACCGCGCAAAAAGCACCGCCGAGTGACGGGTATCCTCGCACAAAATGAGATCGGCGCTTTTAAGCGTCTCCACCGCGCGGTACGTTATGTCCGAAAGATTGCCAATCGGCGTTACTACTATACTTAACATAATCTGTCGCTTTATATCAGCCCGCTCCAAGAGCGGAATTTTATCGCTTAATCGGGGTAATCCAGCCCCGTACTGCCCAATACGTCGCGCTCGGGCAGGACTTCGAGTCCCTGCTTGCCGTCCTTTACGCACTTAATCAGGAATATATGCGGTTTCTTCGTGCTCGGGCGAAGCACCTGCAACACTTTTGGGGTAAGCCGCCGCGCCGTCGCCTCCGTTATTACCTCGTCCAGCCGCTCGGTTATATGGACCATAAACAGTCTGCCGCCGCTTGGCAGGAGATACGCCGCCGCGTCCAGCGCGTCCGCAAGCGTCATTTCCACTTCGTGCCGCGCTATCCGCACAATCTCGCTCGCCGTTTCCGCACCGCTCCCCGCCCTTCTGTACGGCGGGTTACACGTCACTATTCCGAAACTGCCCGCCGCGAACCTGCTCCGCAAGTCCTGCACGCGCATGTTAAGCACCTCTATCGGCAGTCCGTTAAGCTCGGCGTTGCGCCTTGCAAGCTCGGCAATATCCTTTTGCAGTTCCACCGCGACAAAGGGTATGCCCTTCTTTCCAGACGCCAGCACGGGAACTATGCCCGTTCCGCAGCCGAGGTCGATCGCCCTGTCCTTTACGCCGCCGCTGACGAAGTTGGCAAGCTCCACACCGTCCGTGCCGAAGGGGAAAAAGCGGTCGTCCTGTATGAACTTCAAACCGTGCGTTCCGAGATCGGATATCGTCTCCATTATTCCCTCCGCTCTTCCGCCATGATCCGCACGGCGTTCTTCGTTCCCTCGTCCACCTTGACTTTCTCGCCCGTGCAAACGCCTATTACCGCGTATACTTCGCCGCCCGCCGCCACATACAGCAGTCTGTCCCGCTTGTATCTCGGTATCTTTTTGTCTATCAGCCAGTCGGAGAGCGACTTGCTCCCGCCGCCGTACGGCGTGAATACGTCCCCTCTCCTTCTCGTCCTTATAACCGCGCCGCTCGGGAGTTTATCCGCGTCGAGCACGGTATCCCGCTTATTCGCCGTCGGTGGCACCTGCGTGACGGTCACCGTCGCCCCTCCTACCTCGCTCTCGCCGAGCGTAAACGGCCTCTCTCCCTCCGTCCGTTCGGTTTTGCGGAATATGCGAACGCCGCCGCTCTCCCTCTCCGCGCGGTAGCCGTGCGGTAAATCCACGCCAGCGCCCGCATTCTTATCGCCCAGCGCGATGACGGCGTCGATATGCTTCTTCTCATAGTCCACGCACAGTCCCGCGCACCCGAAAGCGGCTATTACCGAGTCGCCCGTGAGCTTGCCGAGGGGCACCACAGCCGAGTCGCCATCTTTTTCCACCCCGCTTTCTCCGAGAGCGAGCGCCGCCGCTGTCGAGAGATTGGCTATTGCGCGGTCCAGCCCGTTATACCTCTCGCGAAGGAGCGGGAGTATGCGGAGGCGGAGGAAGTTGCGGGAGTATGTGTCGTCGGCGTTGGTCGAGTCCTCGACGTAGGGAACGGAGTTTTCGCGGATATACTCCATTATCTCCGTCTTGTCGCAGTCGATAAGCGGACGGATTATATAACCGTCCCGCGCCGTCATGCCGATCAGTCCTTTCAGCCCGCTCCCGCGGAAAATGTGCATAAGCACCGACTCCGTGCGGTCGCACATATTGTGCGCAAGCAGCACAGCCGACACTTCCCCGCTGCCTATCATCCGATCGAATATCTCCTTGCGGAAAATGCGGGCTTCGGTCTCGAGGCTTCTGCCGCTCTCCCGCGCTCTTGCGGGGATATCCGCCGAAAAGAAGGCGAGGCGAAGTCCGTGCTTCTCGCAGTAATCCTTAACGAAAAAGGAATCGCGTAACGATTCCTTTCCGCGAATGCCGTGCTCCGCGTTAATTACGGTGACGCGCTCTTTCGCGACAAGCGAGTATCTGATAATGCAATCGAGCAAAGTCATAGAATCGCTGCCGCCGCTGACGGCAACGCCGACCTTTCCCTCTTTCGGCAGTTCCCTGCCGAGAATGTCCGAGACCTTCTTAATCATTGCCTGTCGCCTTTGATTTACGCGCTTATTTAAGCCCTTAATTTGCGCTCCCCCGCTTTATTATTTAGGCGAGTAGTTAGGCGCTTCTTTTGTTATGGATATGTCGTGCGGGTGGCTCTCGATAAGCGACGCGCTCGTGATCTTGACGAAACGGGCGTTGTGACGAAGGTCGTCGATAGTCGCCTGTCCGACGTAGCCCATGCCGCTGCGAAGTCCGCCGATAAGCTGGTATATGATGTCCGCAAGTGCGCCGCGGAAAGGGACGCGCCCTTCCACGCCCTCGGGAACGAGCTTGGTCGTCGTCGAGACGTCGCCCTGAAAATATCTGTCCTTGCTGCCGAGAGGCATTGCGCCGAGGCTGCCCATACCGCGATAAGCCTTGAAAGATCTGCCCTGATATATCTCGAGTTCGCCCGGGCTTTCCTCGGTGCCCGCAAAGAGCGATCCGAGCATGACGGCGTTGGCTCCCGCCGCTATCGCCTTGGTTATATCCCCCGAGTATTTGATACCGCCGTCGCCTATCGTCGTCTTGCCGAGTTTCTCAGCTACCTCGCTGCAATCCATGATTGCGGTGATCTGCGGCACGCCTATGCCCGCGACTATGCGCGTCGTGCATATAGAGCCCGGTCCCATGCCCACCTTAACCACGTCGGCACCCCGACGAATGAGGGCCTCCGTCGCTTCGGCGGTAGCGACGTTGCCCGCGATGAGGGGCACGTCGGGGAATGCGTTCTTGATTTTTTCCACGGCATCGAGCACGTTGGAGTTATGCCCGTGCGCGGAATCGAGCGCGAGTATGTCCACGCCCGCTTTGATGAGCGCGCCCGCGCGGTCGAGGCAGTCCGCCCCCGCGCCTATTGCGGCGCCGCAGAGCAGTCTGCCCTTGGCATCCTT
>CANPYH010000081.1 GCA_947588325.1 uncultured Clostridia bacterium | reverse complement strand
GGCGAGGGAGAGAGCAGACAGTCTCATGCTCACCGCAAAGTACTCTCCGACGTATACGAGGCGATACTCGGCGCGATATACCTCGACGGCGGACTTAACGAGGCAAAGCGGTTCGTCGTTTCCACTCTCGGCAGTCGGATTAACGAGATCTTACGCAGTAAGACTTCGGTAAACTACAAGGGCGATTTGCAGGAACTCTGCCAGGCTAAACGACTCGGCGGCGTGTCTTATAACACGATAAACTCAAGCGGACCTGATAACGCGCCAACTTTTACCGTCGAAGTCCTCGTCGGAAAAAAGAATTACGCAAGCGGCGTCGGGCACTCCGTCAAAGAGGCGCAGATGAACGCGGCAAAGTCGGCATTGGAAATTCTCCGTAAGAGCGGACAATAGTTTGATTTTTTTCACGCCGTATGTTATAATTTATAAGAGGCTCGGAAAGTGAAATTCAAGAAGATGGAAATTAACGGATTTAAGTCCTTCGCCGATAAAACGGAGATCCGTTTCGGCAACGGCGTTACGGGTATAGTCGGACCCAACGGGTGCGGCAAGAGTAACGTCGCAGACTCAATCCGTTTCGCATTAGGCGAGCAGTCCTCCAAGACTCTTCGCGGCGGAAATATGCAGGACGTTATTTTTAACGGAACAGAGAAGCGCAAGTCGCAGTCATTTTGCGAAGTTGCGCTCTATTTCGATAACTCCGAACGCATATTCAAAGACCTCAACTATGATGAGGTCGTTTTCTCGCGCAAACTTTTCCGTAGCAACGAAAGCGAATACATGATTAACAAAGTCCCTTGCCGCAGATCGGATATAATAGACGCATTGCGCGACAGCGGCGTGGGCAAGGAAGGCTATTCGATTATCGGGCAGGGCAAGATAGACGAACTCATTTCCTCCAAACCCGAGGACAGGCGGGGCATTTTTGACGAGGCTGCCGGCATATCCAAATTCAAAGCCAAGAAAACTGAGTCCGAACGCAGGTTGGAGCGCGAGCGTATGCACCTTGCCAATGTCAATATACAGCTGGAGGAAAAGGGTAAATTGCTTGCTCCGTTATCCCGCCAGGCGCAAGCGGCGCGCAAGTACCTCGAACTTTCCGAAGAACTCAAGCACTATGAGATAAATATTTATCTCCACCAACACGACTCCACGACGGAGACGAAGAATACCATAACAAAGCGCAGAGACGAGATACTCGAGGATATGAAGCGTTGTCAGCAGGAGCGCGATAACGCCGTCGCCGAATACAACAGGGCGATGGAAGAACTCGGCAATACGGATAAAATTATCTCCGTGCACCACGAAGAGCTGAACGCGCTGCTCCTTGAAATGGGACGTAACTCGGGCGAGGCACAGTCGTATAACACGAGCATTGCTTATCTGAACGACCGCAACGAGAGTTTGCGTTCGGAAATTGCCAAATACGAAAAGGATATTTCGGATATAGAGGAATGGATAAAGCAGGCGACGGAGGATAAAACGGCCGACTCTCAGGCTCTCGCCGATTTGAAGGTCTCTGCCGAGAATGCTCTTAAAGAAAAAGAAGCCCTCGACGAACGCATTTCGCAAACGGAAGGCGAGGGGAAAAAGGGACAGCGAAATCTGTTCGAAGCGATAGAAAAACTGACGGACATAAAGGCGAATATGTCCAAGCTCCTCACCGAAAAGAGCGGGCTTGAAGCGCAAATTACTTCGCTGTCTGAAAAGACTACTCAGAGCAGTAATGCCAATGACGTGCGTCGTCGCACCGCCGAGCAACTCAAAAAGAGCCTCGACGAGTCCAAGGCAAAACTCGACGAGATAAATAAGAAATTATCCGCCGACTCGACGCGGAATAACGAGAACCTTGCGCGCCTGTCCTTGAATAACTCACAGTTAAACGACATACGCGCGAAGTACTACGCCATGAACGAGCGCAAAAACATCCTCTCGAAGTTGCAGAACGAAAACGGTAATTTCGAGAGAAGCGTCGCAAAACTCCTCGACGCATCAAAAAGCAACGGGGAATTGAGCTCGCGGATAGAAGGCGTAGTCGCAAAGATAATACAGGTTCCGAAGAAGTATGAAAACGCTATTGAGATGGCACTCGGCGGTGCGGTTCAGAACATTATAACCAAAACCGAGGACGAAGCGGAGTACATAATCAACTTTCTCAAAGCCAAGAACTTCGGGCGGGTAACCTTCCTGCCTATGAACGTCATCAAGCCGCGTTCCATTCACGACGACTATATGAGATATCTGAATGTAAACGGCTGTTTCGGCGTCGCTTCCAACCTCGTGTCATATGAACCGCGTTTCGACAATATCGTGCGCAACCTGTTAGGCGCAACCGTCGTTGTCAGCGATATCGGAACGGGCATATCTCTTGCCCGCGCAACCAAATATGCTTTCAAAATCGTAACGCTTGACGGCGACGTTATTAACCCTCACGGCGCAATAACGGGCGGTAGCAAAAAAGCCGACGTCGCAAACGTGTTTGCTTATGACAGAGAGTTGCGGGAAATGGCGGAACAGCTCGAGGGCGTGAGCGATAAGGTTCAGGCGCTCGAGTCGGAGCATAAAAAAATCACCAAGGAACAGGACGCGCTCTCTCTCGAGATCAAGTCGCTGTCGTCACAGCAGCATTCCCTCGACGTAAAGATCGCGGCGGAAGAACAGCAATACGGCAAATATGTCGCGGAGATACAGGAGATAGATCGCGAGATAGCGGAGAGCGAAGCAACTATACTCGGTTGGCAAACGCGTATTAACGAGATAGACGGCGATATCAACTCCGTCGGGGAACTCGAAGCAATTATTCAGGCGCAGAAAGCGGACGCAACAACGGCAGGGGAGCAAAACGAATCCGAAATCGAGGAGATGAAGGTCAGGCGGGACGAACTCCAGCGTGAGTGGACGACCGCTCGGCTTCGTATTGCCGACCTCGAGAATAAAATATCTAACGCGAATAAAGACTGCAACCGCCTCTCGGAGAATAAAATAAACGCGCTTGCTCGGATCGAGGAATGCAAAAACAGCATTGCGGAGAACGAGCGCGATATCGAAAACAAGCGCGAGGAGTTGGAACGTCTTACCGCGGCTGTTACCGATACGGATAAGAACAAAGTCGCCGCCATAAAGCAAAAGATTGCCGATTTCGGCGGATATAAACAGAAGATACAGAACGATATCGCCAAATACGAGGAGTTGAGAAACACGCTTACAGCGGAGTTCGAAAGTCTTACCGAACGAAGGGCGGATGAAGAACTTAAACTTCAGAAAGTCGATACCGATCTCGAGCTAATGCAACAAAGGATATACGAGAACTACGGCTTGGAATATGACGATTGCTTACCCTTCCGTACCGAGGATTTTAACGTTGAGCTTGGTATAGAGGAAGCGGCAAAGCTCCGTCGGCGTATCGATAATCTCGGACACATCAACCTCGACGCGGTGGAGCAGTGCGAGGCACTGTATAAGGAGTATAACGACCTTCAGGTTCAGCGCGACGATATCGTCAATGCCGAGAGAGATCTCGTGAACATAATATCCGATCTCTCCAAAAAGATGAAGTCTACTTTCAGCGAGAAGTTTAATCAGATTAACGATAACTTCAAGGTGATATTCAAAGAGCTGTTCAACGGCGGCACGGCAGAACTTGTACTCCTCGAGCCGGATGAGGGGAAGGACGAGCTGTCTGCGGGCGTGGAGATTAAAGCGCAACCGCCGCAAAAGAAGCTGCAATTGCTTTCACTGCTTTCGGGCGGCGAAAAGGCATTGACGGCAATAGCTATACTTTTCTCGATACTCAAACTTCGTCCGATGCCCTTCTGCGTATTGGACGAGATAGAGGCGGCTCTCGACGACGCTAACGCGCTTCGTTTCGCAAAATACCTCAAGCGTTACAGTCAGGAGACGCAGTTCATAGTAATAACTCACCGCAAGCCGACAATGGAACTTGCGGACGCGCTGTACGGCGTAACGATGGAAGAGAAGGGCGTATCCAAAATGGTATCCGTCAAACTCTCTGACGCCGTAAGGCTTGCCGAATAACGGCTAAAAGCGGGAGAAATCATGGGAATATTTGCGAAAATCAAGGCGGCTTTGAAAAAGACCAAGGACGCAATCGCATACAGAATTAAGAAACTTTTCACGGGCGGTGTGCTTAACGGCGAGTTCTATGACGAACTCGAGACTATTCTGCTTTCCGCAGATATAGGCAGCGAAACCACCGAACAAATCCTCGATCAGCTCAAAAAAGTCGTGGATAAAAAGCATATAACCAAGACCGACGACGTTAAAACCGAGCTTAAAAAAATCATGCACGACATACTCGATTTCGAAATTCCCGAGGAAGAGTATCCGCTTGTAATCATGATTGCAGGGGTTAACGGCGTGGGCAAGACCACGACTATCGGTAAACTCGCGAATAAGTTTGCCAAAGAGGGAAGATCTGTTACTATCGTTGCGGGGGACACCTTCCGTGCGGCGGCGGCGGATCAGCTTACCGTTTGGGCGGAGCATGCCAAAGTCCGCATTGTCAAACAGAGCGAGGGTGCGGACGCGGCTGCGGTGGTGTATGACGCATTGCAGAGCGCAAAGAGCAGGAAAACCGAAGTCACTCTCATAGACACAGCAGGACGTCTCCATAATAAAGTCAACCTTATGGAGGAACTGAAAAAGATCAACCGCATAATCGACAGAGAATTTCCCGAGGCTATGCGCCTTAACTATATCGTACTCGACGCGACGACTGGACAAAACGCTCTTTCTCAGGTCGACCTGTTCAACGAGGCTATCGATGTCGACGGCATCGTGCTTACCAAACTTGACGGCACGGCAAAAGGCGGCGTAGTTCTCGCAATCGCGGGCGAAGAGGAAGTTCCCGTCGTGTATGTCGGGGTTGGCGAGGGTATAGACGACCTCGAGCGCTTCGACATAGACGAGTTTGTTTCGGCGATAGTAGACGGAGAATAAAAATTCGGGATATGTAAAGTAAAAACGCTTGACATATCCCATTATTTTGTATTATAATCAAATCTGTAAAGTTAATCGGCTTTACAGGTGCGCCAATGAAAGATTTGAAGTTCGGAATCCTGAATGATTTATACGGCGGCATATTGACGGAAAAACAGCATGATATGTTGAGAAGTTACTATGACTTCGATCTGTCGCTGTCCGAAATAGCCGAGGAGTACGGGATATCAAGACAAGCGGCATTCGACGCGCTTAAAAAGGGAGAGCATACTCTGACAGAATGCGAAAAAGCTCTCGGTTTTATGGCAAAAACTTCGGATATCGAGGCTAAACTCGACGATATAGTTTCCGCGATAGACGGCGGAGACAGCGCGCGGGCGAGAGAGATCGCTCTTGATGCGCTCAAAATTATACAATGAGGTAATTCGATGGGCTTATTTTCCGGATTGGGAGAAAAACTCAAACACGTCTTTTCCAAACTCGCTAACCGCGGAAAGTTGGACGAGTATGAAATCAAGCAAGCAATGCGCGAAATACGCATAGCTCTTTTGGAAGCGGACGTCAATTTCGGGGTAGTCAAAGACTTTATAGCCAAAATCAGTGAAAGGGCGAATGGCGAAGAGATAACAAAAAGCGTCACCCCCGGTCAGCAGGTAGTCAAGATCGTTCACGACGAGCTGGTAGACCTCATGGGTTCGACTAACTCCAAACTCGCCGTTGCTTCCAAGCCGCCCACGGTTATCATGATGTGCGGTCTTCAGGGCGCAGGTAAGACTACTATGTGCGGAAAGCTCGGCGCAATGCTTAAAAAGCAGGGTAAAAAAGTGCTGCTTGCGGCTTGCGACATATACCGCCCCGCCGCTATAAACCAATTGCAGGTAGTGGGAAAGAACGCGGGCACCGAAGTATTCGAGAAGGGCACGCAAAAACCCGTCAAGACTGCCGCACAGGCGATTAAGTACGCCGTGTCCAACGGCTTTGACACCGTTATTATCGATACGGCGGGCAGACTTCACATCAACGACGACCTCATGCGCGAGCTCGAGGACGTCAAGAAAGAAGTCAAACCTTCGGAGATACTCCTGACTGTCGACGCTATGACAGGTCAGGACGCCGTTACGGTCGCAACCGCATTCAACGACAGGTTGGATATCAGCGGCATAATACTGACCAAGCTCGACGGCGATACGAGAGGCGGCG
>CANPYH010000080.1 GCA_947588325.1 uncultured Clostridia bacterium | reverse complement strand
TATTCGGCGGCACGGGGCGCAACCTCGTCAACCCCGCCGACACCGCCCGCGTGTTCCTGCTCCTCGCCTTTACCGCCATGGTAGGCTCCTGCTGGGGCACCGTCGCGGAGTTCGGTCTGGTTAAGGGAACGATCCTCGGCGTGAACGACATAGACAATGTGCTTTCGGGGGCAACGCCGCTCACCGCAATGCTCTCTTCGGGGGGTTGGAACGTCGTAAGCCCGTTGGATCTGCTACTGGGCACGGGCGTGGACGGAATGATAGGGGAGACGTGCAAAGTCGCGATACTCGCGGGGTTTGCATATCTCGCCGTTCGCCGCGTTATAAAGTGGTACTACCCCCTCATTTACATAGCGACAGCGGGGCTTTTCGCCGTCGCCCTCGAAGGGTTTAACTTCGCATACTTCCTGCCCTCCGTGCTTTCGGGCGGACTGCTCTTCGGCGCGGTATTTATGGCGACGGACTATTCGACTTCGCCCAAGTCAACCCTCGCCAACGTTATATACTATGTATGTCTCGGTCTGCTCAATGCGGGCTTGCGTAAGGCTACGGG
The DNA here is from genome assembly GCA_947588325.1 of uncultured Clostridia bacterium. Taxonomy (GTDB): domain Bacteria; phylum Bacillota; class Clostridia; order Christensenellales; family Pumilibacteraceae; genus Protoclostridium. The sequence continues at coordinate 5,644 of CANPYH010000080.1, read as the reverse complement.
TATCGAGGTAACTTCCTTCTGCATACTCCTTATGAACTGCCTCACGCCGCTGCTCGACAGATACGTTCCGCGCCGTCCCTTCGGCTATGTCAGACCCAAAAAAGAGAAGGGCGGTAAGGAAAAGGAGGCGAAGGCATGAAAGCGAAGGAATTTTTCAAGTCCAACTCCTTTAAGTGCATACTCGTCCTGCTCATAATAACGCTGGTGTGCGGTACGATTATAGCGGCGTGCGCCGTGCTCTTCAACGTCTCGGACGAAGAGCGGCTTAACCGCAGTCTGACCAAGATATATGCGGGGGAAGTCCCCGCCTATTCGGACGTCGGCGTATACACAAAAGCGGGGGAGAAACTCGAGGCGGGGAGCGGGCGTAATATCTCCCTCTTCCACGACAAAAACGGGTTTTATCCAGAGGACGAGACCGAACTTAACAAGGACGAAAAGGAGCGCATGAGCGCATATACCGCCGTAATTCAGCAGGTAATAGTGGACGAGCGGGGCACTTGCTTGGTTAAGTCCAAGGGCAAGGGCTGCGGCTTCTCGGGCGGCTCGGTCACGGTGTGGGTGCAATTCACCCTCGGCGCGTCGGCTCCGGAGAGGATAGACAAGGTAATAAACGTCGGTAACGAGACCGATTCCAGCCAGACCCTTATCGGGCAGTTCGGCGACGACTTCTTTGCGGGGTATTGCAACGAAGGGGCGACGGCGACGGTGAAGGGCGGCGGCTGGTTCGTTACGGATAAAATGTCCGTCGAGAGCGACGGGAATATAGATGTCGTCTCGTCGGGAGCGACTTACACGTCGACGGCTATGGACGTTGCGGTCAACGGCGCGCTCTACTATGTGCGCGAGCAGTTGCCGAGCGGCAGGCTGGTATATACGGCGGAAGGAGGTAAGGCGTAATGGCAGAGAAAAATAAGTACGGCAAAATATTTGCGGACGGCATAATCTTCAATAACCCGACGTTTATGCTCGTGCTCGGCACCTGTCCGACGCTGGCAATGACGAGTTCGGCCATATCCGCTTTCGGTATGGGCGTATCCGTCCTCGTAATACTCACGCTCAGCAATATCGTGATATCTGCGCTGCGCAAGGTCATACCCAACGCCGTGCGAATACCCGCGTATATCGTGGTGATCGCGACGCTGGTCACGGTGCTTAAACTCTTCCTCGACAAGGTGATACCGCCGCTCTATGACATGATGGGTACATTCCTGCCGCTGATTGTCGTTAACTGCCTGATACTCGGCAGGGCGGAGGCGTTCGCGAGCAAGCACGGCGTGTTCGAGTCGGCGCTCGACGGCATAGCCAACGGCGCGGGCTTCACCGTCGCGCTCGTGATAATGGGTATAATAAGGGAGTTCCTCGGTGCGGGATCCTTCTTCGGAATAGAGATCCTCGGCGGGTTCAAGATTCCCTTCTTCTCCACGCCTATGGGGGCGTTCATAGTATACGGGCTTTGCATTGCCGCCTTTGTCGCGATAATAGAGACGGCGCAACGGCATAGCCGTATCAAAAAGACCAGAATGCTCGACGGCGTGACGTTGGGCGATCGGGCAGAGACTGACAAGGAGGCGGCGTAATATGCAGTTTTTAGCGATAATGATAACCGCGGCTTTCTCGGGTAACTTCGTATTCTCGCAAACATACGGAATATGTCCCTTCCTCGGCGTATCCAAACAGACGAAGAGCGCGGTGGGCATGGGCGCGGCGGTCACGGTGGTAATGGTGATCGCGACCATGATAACCTACCCGATATATATTCTGCTCCGCATGGCGGACGTGGCGTTCCTCGAAATACTCGTGTTCATATTCGTCATTGCCGCGCTGGTGCAGATGCTCGAGAAGTTTATCAAGAAGTTCTCGCCGCCCCTCTATAACGCGATGGGTATTTATCTCCCGCTGATCACGACCAACTGCGCCGTGCTGGCGGTGTGCGAGATAACCTCCAACGCGCTCGCGACGGGCGTTTGGGAGATGGCGGTAATCGGCGGCGTTTCCCTCAACTTCGGTTGGTCGGTGCTCTACGCGCTGTTCGGCGGGCTGGGCTTCCTCATGGCTATGGTGGTAATGAGCGGCATGCGCGAGAAGATTAATCATCTGAGCCTGCCCAAGGCCATTCAGGGCTTCCCGATCACCATGGTGACGGCGGCGTTCATAGCCATGGCGTTCTATGTATTCACGTTCATTTCTTTCGGCGGCTGACGCGCCGCGATCGGGCGGTAGCCCTCTTGAAGGAGAAATAATATGACTTTCGGCAATACCATATCGATAATACTTGCGGAGGCGGAGGCCGCTGCGGAGAACGTCGCGGGCGACCTTTTCGCCAAGATAGGCATTTCCGCGGCGATATTCTGCGGCATTGCGCTCGTGTTGACTATCCTCATTCTCGTAGTCAGCAAGGTGTGCAAGATCGATTCGGACGAGAAACTCGAAAAGGTTATCGAGAACCTTGCGGGCGCTAACTGCGGCGGGTGCGGCTGTTCGGGCTGTGCGGGCTTCGCCGCCAAACTGTGCAATGGGGAGACCGATCTCTCCGCCTGCCACGTTACAAGCGCGGAAAATAAGAAGGAGATAGCCAAAATTCTCGGCATGGAGATCAAGGACGAGGAGCGCACGGTCGCTTGCGTAATGTGCAGCGGCGGCTCCAACGCCAATAACCTGTATAAATACAGCGGGATAGATACCTGCGTATACGAGGCGCGTCTGTTCGGCGGCGCAAAGATGTGTAACGACGGCTGTTTGGGTAACGGCAGCTGCATGAGCGTTTGCCCCGAGCGCGCAATATCCATTCACGACCACGTCTCGCACATAGACCCGAGCGCCTGCATTTCCTGCGGCATGTGCATAAACGCCTGCCCCAAACACCTTATCGAGCGTATTCCCGCGTCCGCGCCCATATATGTCGCCTGCTCCTCGCATTGCAAGGGCAAAGAGGTTACGGGCGTGTGCAAGTCGGGCTGTATAGCCTGCGGGCTGTGCGCCAAAAACTGCCCGAGCGGCGCAATAGTCATGGAGAATAACCTGCCGAGAATCGACTATTCCAAGTGTACGGGCTGCCTGACCTGCGTTGCCAAGTGCCCCCGCAAGGTCATTCGTCGCCGCCATAGCGAAGATAAGTAACGCGTCGCGACAAGTTTAACTACGAAAATACCCCGAGGCAACTCTCGGGGTATGGTTTATATATAGGGGGTTAGGGGGGTCAGACAGGTTTTACTTCTTTATAAATGCTATTCTTTATATTAAATTTCATAGTTGCTTTTACTATGCCGAGAACAATCGCTCCGAGTAACGGAATACACGGCATTACGATCATGCCACTCACTCCGGTTAAAGATGAAAAGCAGGTTAAAGACAACCCCTCTGCAACGTCGGAGCGAGAAGGAGAAAAGATGGTTATAAAGAAAATCACCAAAGCCGCAATAAGCCATTCTTCGGAAGCCGAATCATACCAGAAAGAAAATTTCTTCTTTTTTCCTATAGTTTTTTCTGCATCGCCTTTGAATTTATTGTACTTGCGTAAGCTATATCCGTCGATATCCTCAAGGTTTTTCATGTTAAATTTTGCCTCTACAAGCGCCATAATCATTCCTACAACAGCAAGTAGTACTGCGGTAATTTCATTAATTCCCCAGCCTCCACCGAGCTGTAAAGCAGAGACAAGCTCTTCAAAATACGAGAATCTGTTTTTATAACCAGGAGCCGTAAAGTACGATATAAAAACAATAAACAGAACCGCCAAGACAACGCACAAGGCATATGCCATACCGATTTTATTTATTGCTTTGTACCGCGGTACATACGCTTTATAACGCGTGTCGGGCGGCGTTACGGGTTCAGACGGCGGGGTAAATTGCCCCATGTTCATCGATTGATTTTGTTCTTCCATTGTAATTCTCCTCTTTGTTTTATTAGTTGCGCTTGCAACAACTTAATTATAACGGAGAAAATATTCATTTGTCAACAAAATCACCACTATAACACAGATATTTTAGTAGTGATTTTTGCTATAAATATAGTATGTTATTGAATGAATTGATTTCGGAAAAGTTGGAAGCCCTGCGCAAAGAGAGAAAACTCGGGGTATACACGTTGTGCAATCGCGCCGCCATGTCGTATGAGACCTACCGCAGTATCCGCAAAAACAGGAACAAAGACATTTATCTTCGCACCCTGCTTATTCTTCTTCGCGTGTTAGGCGTAACCCCCGTCGAATTCTTTTCCGACCCAATGTTTAACAGCGACGAGCTGGAAATCGATTTCAAGTAATACCGCAATATCGCATAACGACGCAAAACCCCGCCGAGAGTAGTTCCGACGGAGTTGTTTTATTTATATAAGTAGTTTTTTCGATATAACAATCAGTTTTATGAGTATTATGTTGCTTTTCGGGTATGATACAAGACAATCCCCTCAGTCACGGCTACGCCGTGGACCCCCTTACTAAGGGCGGCCCACATTCGTCCCCGACTGTTCGGGGGAAAAGTTACTAACTTGTAGCATTACGAGAGATGTTGTTTCTTGCTTCGAGTGTAACTGTCCCGTGTGGCCGCCCTTAGTAAGGGGGGGGCTGTCTGCCGTCAGGCAGACTGAGGGGATTGTCTTGTTAATTATCAGAGCAGTAATTATTTACTATCGGGAATTATTACATATATTACAGCCATATGTTATCTTTTCCCGCTTCTTTCTCACCCAAGACTTGGATCTAACCCATCTCCATACACCTTGACCCCATGCGGTACGCACACAATCATTCCGCTTGAGGACGTGACGGCAGGGGAGAACACGCAGTCCTTGTGGTTGCTGCAATTGGCGTCGGTGACCTTTACGGTACGCGCGGCGGGGTCGATCTCGATAACGTTATAACCCTTGTGTTCCTCGTCCGTCCACACGGTGAGTTGCACTTTCCCGTCCTGTTTCTTAACCTCGGCGTAAGCCTCTTTGCCGCTCGTGACGGTTAGTTTACCCGCGTCGAAGTCGTACACGGCGAGCCTATCCCCGCGTAAGTCGATAAACACCCTGCTCATATCCGAGTGCGGGACGAAGAACACCAGCGCCATAAAAAGCGCGATAACGGCGAGCGCGATCCCCCCGTACAACGCGAGGTCGAGGGGGCGGAAGGGCTTGCCCGTTCTTATGTTGTCCACCGTCTTACGCGACATAGGTTGTCTTCCCGCCTTGGGTAGTGGAGTGCGTGGTAATGTCCTCCGCCGTAAGTTCGTACCCGTCCGAATTGGTTATAAGCTCGCACTCTTCCGTCTCCGCGTTATACCACACGATAAACACGCGGCAGTCGGTGAGGTTTTGGTTAATAAACTCTATTGCGCGATCCCGTCCCATAACGCAAAGCGCGGTGGAAAGCGCGTCGTCCTCCGCCGCCGTCCGTCCGAACACAGACGCGGTCGCTATGCCGCTTTCCGTCGGCGCGCCCGTGCTCGGGTCTATTATGTGGCAATACCGCTTGCCGCCGAATTCGTAGTACCGCTCATAGTCCCCGCTGGTGGACGCGGCGGTGTTATGCGCGTATATCGTTGCATAATTTGTCGCGCTCCTCGGGTGGCGGAGGGTTACCGACCAGTCCGCCTTTTTCGCCGAGAGCAGGGAGAGCGAGCTTGTCCCCACGCTGACGTAAGACTGCGCTATGCCG
>CANPYH010000079.1 GCA_947588325.1 uncultured Clostridia bacterium | reverse complement strand
CTGATCTCGCAGAAATACTACGACGGCACGACGTACCGCAGCGACTATGTGCGGATAACGCTGACCGACGAGACCGACCCGCCCGAGGCGTTTTCGAGACTTCGCGCGGTGTATAAAAACCTCATGTGCCTCGACTATGACAACAAGCGCACGAGATCGGCGGGGAGGGTTGTAGCCGACGAGAGCGCGGAGGATAAGACGCCCGCCGAGCTGTTCGGCGATCTGTACGAGAGGCAGAACGGGGATAAGATGACTGCGGAGCAGCTGGCTTTTGCGGAGAGGCTCATAAGGGAGATAACGGAGGAAGAATGAGACCGATAAAGCTGACAATGTCCGCCTTCGGACCGTATGCGGGGGTGACGGAAATACAACTCGATAAACTCGGGACGAGCGGGCTTTATCTCATAACGGGGGACACGGGCGCGGGTAAGACGACCGTGTTTGACGCAATTATGTTCGCGCTGTACGGAGAGGCGAGCGGCGGAAACAGAAGCGCGGCTATGCTCCGCTCCAAATACGCCCAGCCCGAAACACCCACCGAAGTATCCCTCGAGTTCGAGTACGGCGGGAAGAAGTACAGCGTCAGGCGCAACCCCGAATACGAGCGCGCGTCCAAGCGCGGCAGTTCGATAACGACGGAAAAGACCAACGCCGAACTCGTCATGCCGAACGGCGTGGTGGCGGGCGCCAAGGCGGTTACCGAGAAAGTCAAGGGGATAATCGGGCTGGACAGGGACCAATTCGCGCAGGTCGCCATGATAGCGCAGGGCGACTTCATGAAGATACTGACCGCGACGACGGATAAGCGCACCGAGATCTTCCGCAAAATATTCAATACCGCGCTGTACGAAAGGTTGCAGGACAGGCTCAAAGCCGAGGCAAAGGAGCTGTCGGACAAATATAAGGAGCTGAAGAGCGCGATAATTCACGAGCTGGACGGCGTGGAAACCGAGGATAACGCGAGGATAGAGGCGGCTAAACGCGGCGAGTTGCCCATCTCCGCCGCATGCGAGGAGATAGAGCGGGCGATTGCCGCAGATAAGGAGAGGGAGAAGGCGCTGACCGAACAAATCAAGGCGGCGAACGGACAAATAGACAAACTCACCGCCGCAATAACCAAGGCGGAGAGCGCACAAAACAACGCCAAAGAGCTTGCCGCGGACAGGAAGAAGTTGGAAGAGGCGCTGGCGAGCAGCACCCACCTCCGCGACGTATTGACAGAGCAGAGCAACAAGGAGCCCGAACGCGAAAAGGCGGAGAAGGATGCGGCGGAAATCGAGCATACCCTCCCCGAATACGACGAACTCGACAGGGCTAACGAGGGGATTAGCGGCGCAGAGACGCGGCTGGCGGAGGAAAGGCGGGCGGCGGTGGCTAAAACGACCGCGCTTGCCGAGACGGAAAAGAGGATAACCGCGCTGAAAGAGGAGCGCAAAACGCTGGAAAATGCGGGCGTATCCCTCGAAAAAGCGAGGGCGGAACTCGGCAAGGCGAAGGCGGTTATGTCACAGCTTCGGTCGCTTATCAAGGCTAACGATGACTATAAAACTTGCGAGAAAAGGTCGGCGGAGGCGCGGAGTAATTACCTTGAGCTGTCGGCGGAGTATAGCGAAAAAAAGAGCGTGTTCGACCGAATGAATATGGCGTATCTCGACGCGCAGGCGGGCGTGCTTGCCGAGCGACTGATAAGCGGGCAGCCCTGCCCCGTGTGCGGATCGACCGAGCACCCGCACCCCGCGGAGGCGGCGGTGGGAGCACCGACCAAGCAACAGCTCGACCGAAGCAAGGCGGAGGCGGAGAACGCGGCCAAGAGAATGCAGGAAGCGGCGGGGCTGGCGAGCAGACTGAACGGTGAGACGGAGGAAAAGAAAAAGACCGTCTCGGCTCTGACGACGGAGCTTATCGGGGAATGCAAGGAAGAGCAACGCTCGGCAAAGCTCAACGCTCTGTACGCGGAGACGCAGGGGCGGGAGACGGAGTTAAATAAGACGATATCCGAACTCGAAGGCAAGACCGATAGGTTCGGGAAGACGGAGACCGAGCTTCGCGCCCTCGAGGAGAGAAAGGCGGCGCTGGATAGGGATAAGGGCGAGCTGGAGCGGAAGATAGCGGCGGACGAAGCGTCGGTTAAGGAGCAGACTGCGCGCAGGGAGACTCTCTCGAAAAAGCTGGCTTACGGCAGTAAGGCGTTGGCGGAGAGGGCGAGAGCGGCGCTTAACTCGAAGATAAGCGAGATGAAAGAGGCGCTGAAAAAGGCGCAGAAGGATTACGACGACTGCGACCTGAATATCCGCGAGTTAAAAGGCAGCATAGGCAGGTTGGAGAAGCTCGCGCACGGCGGCTCCGAGGAACAACTCGAGGCGCTCCGCATCGAGAAGAGAAAGGCGGAGGAGGCGAGAGAGGCGCTGGATAACTCGCTTAAAAGCGTGACCGTGCGGCTCGCAAGCAACGAGAGGGCGGCTAAAAACATAGCGACGCGGCGTGGCGAAGAAGAGGCGGCGGAGAAAAGGTACGTCTGGGTTAAGTCGCTGTCCGACACGGCTAACGGCAACATCGACGGGAAAGAGAAGATCAAACTCGAGACGTATGTCCAGATGACCTTTTTCGAGCGCATACTCGCCAAAGCCAACGTGCGGTTTATGGAGATTTCGGACGGGCAATACGAGTTTGTCCGCCGCGCCGAAGCGTCGAGTTTGCGGTCGGCTTCGGGGCTTGACCTGAACATAGTCGACCACTACAACGGCACCGAGCGCGACGTACTCTCGCTGTCGGGCGGCGAGTCCTTCGAGGCGTCGCTGTCCCTCGCACTCGGACTGTCCGACGCGATACAGTCGGCGGCGGGCGGGATAAAGCTCGACTCCATGTTTATAGACGAGGGGTTTGGCTCCCTTGACGACGAGTCGCTGCGTAAGGCGATCGACGTACTGTCCGATATGACGTCGGGCGGGCGGCTGATAGGCATAATCTCCCACGTTTCCGAGCTGAAGAACAAGATAGACAAACAGCTCGTCGTGACAAAGGACAGAGTGAGCGGCAGCAAGGTGGAGATTGTGGTTTAATTTCCCTGCGAGAAATAACCTACACCGCGAGGCATAAAACCCCCGAATAACGGTAATGTATAAGAAAAGAGAGCGATCGATTTCGCCCTCTTTTTTGCTGCTTGTTATATGTCGGAGCAATCGCCCCGAAATCACTCCGCCGCGAATATGCAAACTACTTTGCACGCGCAGATATAACCTGCCGCGAATATGCAAACTACTTTGCACGCGCAGAAATTATCAATCGAATCTTATGCGCTGTTCGACGTAAGCGGCGACGTCGTCCGCCTTGATACGGATCTGCTCCATGGTGTCGCGGTCGCGGAGGGTGACGGTGTCGTCGTTAGCCGTGTCGAAGTCGACGGTCACGCAATACGGGGTGCCGATCTCGTCCTGACGGCGGTACCGCTTACCGATAGACCCTGCCTCGTCGTAGGCGCACATAAACCGCTTGGACAGCGCGGTATAAAGCGCCCGCGCCCTTTCGCCGAGGTTCTTTTGCAGGGGCAGAACGGCGACTTTGTAAGCGGCGATAGCGGGGTGGAAGTGCATAACCACGCGCGTATCTCCGCCGTCCAGCGTTTCTTCGTCGTACGCTTCGGTGAGGACGGCGAGCATAAGGCGGTCGGCGCCGATGGAATACTCGATGACGTAGGGGATATACTTCTCGTTAGTGACGGGGTCGAGGTACTCCATAGCCTTGCCCGAATACTCGGAGTGGCGGGAGAGGTCGTAGTCGGTGCGGTTGTGTATGCCGTTAAGCTCGCTCCAGCCGATGGGGAAAAGGTATTGTATATCGCAGGCGGACTTTGCGTAGTGCGCCAGCTTGTCGTGGTCCTTATACCGCAGGTGCTCGGGGTTGAAGCCGAGATCGACGAGGAAGTCCCACGCCTTTTTCTTGAATTCTTCGTAATACTTCCCGTCCGTGCCCTCTTTGCAGAACCATTGGTGCTCCATTTGCTCGAACTCGATGGTGCGGAAGATGAAGTTACCTGGGGTAATCTCGTTGCGGAAGGCCTTGCCTATCTGCCCGATACCGAAGGGGACCTTGGCGCGGGTGGAACGCTGGACGTTGAGGAAGTTGACGAACTCGCCCTGAGCCGTTTCGGGGCGGAGATAGACGACGTTCTGACCCTCGTCGGTAACGCCGCGCGACGTCTCGAACATGAGGTTGAAGGTGCGGATAGGGGTGAAATCGCTCTTGCCGCACTTGGGGCAGACGACATGGTGCTCCCTGATATACGCCTCCATTTCCTCGTTAGTCATAGTGTCGGGGTTGACCGTGCCTTTGGAGTGCGCCTCGATGAGGTTATCCGCGCGGTGCCGCGTTTTGCAGTTCTTGCAGTCCATCTTGGGATCGGTGAACGAGGTAGTGTGCCCGCTCGCGTCCCAGACGCGGCTGTTCATAAGTATAGCGGCGTCGAGACCGAAGGAGTTATCGCTCTCCTGCACGAATCTCTTCCACCAGGCGCGTTTGATATTGTTTTTAATCTCCACGCCGACGGGACCGTAGTCCCAGGTATTGCCCATTCCGCCGTATATCTCGCTACCGGGGAAGATAATTCCTCTGCCTTTGCAAAGATTGACGAGCTTGTCCATTGTGGCTTTCATAATTACATCTCCTTGTGACCGATAAATTTTACTATATAATCGCCGCCGATGTCAAGAAAAAACGTCCTATTGAAAATAAAGGATGGGGGAGCGGGGAAATTCGGTAACACCGAGGGCGTGAAGGAAATATTATGAAATAGGATATCCTCGTGCAAAAGAAGTAAGGAAAAGCGGAAGAGGAAGAACGCGGGCAGGCGGGAGCGCGCACCGCCGCCGCGCTCGGGGTCCGAACGAAAAACTAAACAAGGAGGAAAAACCAATGTTCAATCAGAATAATTGCGGGTGCGGTTGCGGCTGTGATATCTGCACGGTGATACTGCTTCTCTTGGTCTGCGGCGGCGGTTGCTGCGATAAGAAGATCGATTGTTGCGACCTTGTGGTATTACTGCTCTTATTGTCCTGCTGCGGTTCTCACGACTGCTGCTGCAAATAATCTGCTTCGGTACATAAGAAGGGCCAAGCGACCGAAGAACGGGACTTCCCAATGCGGGAGGTCCTTTTTTTGTTGAGACATTTTTGTGTTATAGTGAAAAAACCCGCCCGTATGAGGCGAGGTTAACGCGAGATGAGCGCTTACTCAAGCGCCCGCTATATTGCGGTTAATCTTCGATTTCGGACAGATAACCGAGAAGGCGGAGGCGATCGGCGTGATAATAGAAACTCTGGTGGGTGAGGTTGAGCGTTTTAACCGCGTCGCGGGGCTTGACCGAGCCGTTGAAGTAGGCGGCGACGGTGGCGATAAACTCGGGCGAGTAGTTAGTCGCGGGGCGGCCGAACTTAACTCCCCGCCGCTTTGCCGCTTCGATACCCTCTTTCTGCCGCTGACGGATATTGGAGCGCTCGTGCTCGGCGACGAAGGAGAGCACGCCAAGGAATACGTCGGAAATAAACTTCCCGACCAGGTTGCACTTCCCGACGGGGTTGTCGGGGTTGGGGCGCGTATCGAGGACGGGGATATCGATAACTACGATATCAGAACCGATCTCGTTGGTGATGCGGTTCCATTCGTGGATAATCGCGTCGTAGTCACGGCCGAGACGGTCGATGGTCTTGATATAGAGCACATCGCCCTTTTCCAGCTTCTTCAACAGCTTCTTATAGGCGACCCGTTCGAAGTCCTTGCCGCTTTGCTTATCGATGTAAATGCAGTCGGGGTCGATGCCGAGAGACGTGAATGCGTCAATCTGTCTTGCGATGTTCTGATCCTGCGCGGAAACCCGCGCGTAACCGTAAACCTTCATAAAAAATATCTCCTTTTGTAGATAGTATGTTAAATAATAGCACGTGAGGAGCCACGCGCGTAAGGGATTTGAGGGGCAAAACCCCCCGTTTTGTCGCAATTTTATGACAGAGATATAAAATTTATAAAAATTTGTCAGGAAAAGTATACTTTTCCTGACACCATATTTTACCCAAGATATCCATTGAAAATGATAGAATAATTCTATCATTTCGCGTTTTATTTGTCAATAGGTTTGCGTTAGGAAAAGTATACTTTTACTGACAAACCCGCATAGCACGATACAACACTTTCCATACGCCATATAGTACGTCAAGAGATCCGCGCGAGGTCGGAATGAAAACGCTGAACAAGGTCCTAATAGTAATAGCATATCTTGCGGTCTTTGTCGGGATCGGACTGTTCATCGGGGTGGTCGTCTCCGACGACCTGACCATGCGGGAGATAACGTTAGATAA
>CANPYH010000078.1 GCA_947588325.1 uncultured Clostridia bacterium | reverse complement strand
GTTACGATCTTTCTTGCCGCCTTTGCCTTTATCCTCTTCGGGCTTATGTCCACGGCTATGTTCTATAACGAGAACAACGCCATTGCGGACGCGCATGTCAAGAGCGGCGGTAATTATATGCTGATGAGCAAATATTACGAATACCGCACAATCGACCTTGACACAGGCAAAACAACGACCTCGGAGAGGGACGCGACTTGGCCTGCGCCGATCGGGAATGGGGACGTTGCTTCCTTTGGCGGCGTGTCTTTGGGAATATATCTCCCCGAATGGAGCGGTACGGACACCGCCTTTACCTACAATTTGCTTTCCTATGACGACCGCTTTTATCGTCCGGAAATAAAATATCTGTCCGTGCTGCCCGATGAGCATAAACTCCGCGACAAGTTCATAGCGGGAGAATATCCGAAGTCGGCAAATGAGATAGCGGTCAGCTCTTACTTCCTCTCTTGTGCACAGCACGCGGATTTTCACTATGTCGACGAGCAAGGCAATCGGGGCGATGTAAAAAAGATTACAAAGGCGCAAGACCTGATTGGCGAAAAAATATTTGCAAAACCGAACGTATATCTTACTATATCGGGAGTATTTGACAGCGGAGAGATTCCTTACCGCTATACGGAAGAGGGGATAAAAGGGCTTTCGGAAGATGAGCAAGACGACGAAAAGTTCCGTTTTCTCTTAAATTACCTTCCTCAATCATTGTGCCTTGTCGGACTTATTACCAAGGATTTCTATCGGGATAATCGAGATTTGTTCTTAGCCAAAACACAGATGTTTAACAGAAACTATCTGAACTATTTCGACTATTCAAGTTCTAATTACCGCTTGTACGCCAAAGATAACGACTCCTATTTTGAGTACGGAGAATGCCTGCGCGTATACAAAAAAGATCCCGAGTATAGTCAATTGCCCGTCACTTTTTTCAGAAGTCATGAAGGGACCGAGGCATTGAGCCGAACCCAATTCATAGTCAGGTCGGACGTTCTGCTCGATTATTATAAGCACGACATGAACTTGAACGGTGAAACAAACGGGGAATTAAGCGATATGGAATTGGCAGTGAGTTGGCTTTCCACAAACTCGGCTCTTCCCGGCGATATGCCCAACCAACAGAGGCGCGAAGCCGCTCACCGAATCATTTCAGATTACGTCGAGGAGCATCCTATCTCCATAAGAGTGGACGTCAAAAAAAGGGGAGAATATAAAGCGACGAACCTCGGCGACGGCGAAATAGTGGGAATTTATGACGAGTGTGACACATACCGCACCTATCATGACGAAGGAGTGTACTGCTCGCAAGAATTCAGCGACTATGCGGGAATAGCTCATAGAGTTGCCATGGAAACCAATTACGAAGAGTATATCGATCCCACGGCAGACTTTCATTATGTGCTTGCGAATTTCAATTCCCCTTCTCAAGCGAGGGCAATAGCGAATAAGAACAACACCGACCGCAAAACGGATACTTATTATGACGTCGAAAGTGAAATGTCAAGGGACGTAGGAATGGTCGGCGAAAGTCTCAAACTTGTACGACTTATTATGATGATAGTGGGGATAGTATCGGCTGTATTGACGGTAATTATGCTATTCTACTTCATATCCGTCAGTATTGCGGACAAGCAGAAAGAGATAGGAATATTAAGGGCAATCGGCGCGCGAAGTATCGATGTATTCAAAATCTTCTTCGCCGAATCGGGCGTTATAGTCATCATATGCACCCTGATTGCGCTGATTGGCACCTTTGCCTTTACCGCCGTTATTAACGCGATATTCTGCATGATTTACAGAGTGGAAGTATGGGTACTGTTTGTCGGCGCACCGTCAATATTGATAATGCTCGGCATTGCGCTGATGACCTGGTTTGCCGCAACCTTTATCCCCGTCCGCCGCGCCGCCAAGAAAAACCCCGTCGACAGTATACGATCACTATAACGAGGGGCTATATCGATATAACATTCCTCGATAGTCAATAATAAATTGACTTGTAGCAAACATTGACAATCCCCTCAGTCTGCCTGACGGCAGACAGCCCCCTCGACTTCGGGCGGCCCACATTCGTTCCCGACTTTTCGAGTAAAATGTTACTAACTTGCAACATTACGAAGGGTGCTGTTCTTGTTTCGAACGTAACTGACCCGTGTGGCCGCCCTTAGCAAGGGGGTCCGCGTAGCGCCTTCATACAAAGTTTGTTATTTAATCATGAACAACCCCATAACAAAATAAATAAAAAAAGATTTTTAGTTTTTTTGGAAAAAGGCTTCCCCCTTAAAACACGTTTTCAATAAAAAATACCACCCCAAAAACAGTTGACAAGAGGGAAAAGTGTGATTATAATAATAAGGCTGAGAAATTCGGGGATACATAGCGCGGAGTGCGCATATGCCCTTTGAAAGGAGAAATTAAAAATGAGAGAAAAGATTCATCCCGATTACCATGAAGTAAAGTGTGTATGTGCGTGCGGTGCGGAGTTTATGACGGGCACGACAAAGAAGTGTGACGTTCTGAAAGTGGACGTTTGTTCGAAGTGCCATCCATTCTACACCGGCAAGCAGAAGCGTGTTGAAACGGGCGGCAGAATCGCAAAGTTCAACAGCAGGTACGCCAACCTCAATAAATAGTCGACATAAAAAACCATACCCGCCCGTTATATCGGAGTTATTCGGTATGGTTTTTTTATTTGCTCGCGAAGTCGGGCAGCAATTAAGCAGGAGAGCGCGACAAAAACGCGGACTGGAAGAGGCGAATGAAAAAGAGCGACAAAAAATCGGAATGGGCTAACCCCGGCGAGTACCGACCGAGCTACATCGGCGGGCAGGCGCTGCTCGAGGGCGTAATGATGCGCGGCAAAACAGCCGCGGCTTTGTGCTGTCGTGACGAGAAGGGCGAGCTAACCGTCTATACCGAGCGGAATAATACGGGCTCGAAGTGGTATCGCCGCGTTCCCATTGTGCGCGGGGTAGTCTCCTTTTTTTCCTCGCTGGTGGGCGGAGTAAAGTATATTAACAAGTCGGCGGAGGTGTACGCGGGCGACGAAAAGGGCATGGGCAAGGGCGGCATGTTTATTGCCGTGGCTCTGGCGGTAGTCCTCGCGTTGGCACTCTTTATAGGTCTGCCCATGCTGCTCAATTGGCTCATCCTCGATTTGTGGATAGTGGGCGCGACGGGCTTAACCCCTTCGGATAATTTGTACGTCCTCATAATGTGCCTGCTGAAAGGCTTTTTCCGCGTCGTCATACTCATATTGTATCTGTGGCTGACGAGCAAACTTAAGGACATAAAGCGTACATACATGTACCACGGCGCGGAGCACAGAACGATAAACTGCTATGAGCACGGGCTGGAACTGACGGTGGAGAACGTGCAGAAATGCTCCACCCGTCACGCGCGTTGCGGCACGACATTTATGTTCTATACCGTGCTGATCAGCGTGTTTATCATGACGCTCGTGACCTGGATAATATCGCTGTGCGGGCTGTCCAGATCCTTCATTATCGCGTGCACGGCGTCCGACGCGCTCGGCGGTTTCCTGTATAACCTCATCTGCATCGGTATAGGCATTGCCTGCCTGCCCATTATAGCGGGGCTGTCCTACGAATTACTTCGGCTCATAGCCAAAGCGCCCGACAATAAGTTCTTTATGATCTTCAAAGCCCCGGGGTTCGCGCTTCAGGCTCTCACCACCAAAAAGCCCGACGACGACATGGCGGAGGCGGCGATAGTAGCCTTCAAAAAAGTGCTGGAAATGGACGAGAATCCCGGCGTTCCGACCGTTAACTTCTATGAAATGACGGCGAAAGACGCGCGGAAATACCTCGAAGAACAATACGCGGCGGCGGGGATAGACGACCCTTCCGAAGTCGATTGGATGCTTTGCGAGGCGCTGGGGGTTAAGCGCAACGAACTCGCGCACATAACCAAGCTCGACAAGGCGCAAACGGCGCGGCTCAAACAGCTGTGTGGGGAGCGCGTAACGGGCAAGCCCCTCGACTATGTGACGGGCAGGTCGGACTTTCTCGGCTACGAACTCGCCGTCGACGAAAACGTGCACCTGCCGCGCATGGAGACCGAGACCACCGCGCTTATAGCTGCGGACATAATAAACAAGCAAGGATTGAAAAGTGCGCTCGACCTTATGACGGGCAGCGGGTGCATAGCGAGAGCGCTTGCGGAGCGGACGGCGGCGGAAATAACGGCGTCGGACATATCGCAGGAGGCGCTGAACGTCGCGGTTAAAAACCTGCCCGAGAGAGTTAAACTCGTCAGAAGCGACTGCTTCGCGGACATAGAGGGCAGTTTCGACCTGATAGTATCCAACCCGCCGTATATACGCACCGATGAGATAGACGGACTGCAAAGGGAGGTTACCTGCCAGCCCCGCATAGCTCTGGACGGCGGCGCGGACGGGCTGGACTTCTATCGCCGCATAGCCGAAGAGGCGCCGAGCCACCTTGTCGGGACGCTCGTGCTCGAGATAGGTCACGACCAGGCAAAGGACGTGTGCGGGATACTCGAAAAGTCGTTTACAGACATACGCGTGGAGAAGGATTTAAGCGGCAGCGACCGCGTGATCGTAGCAAGAAAGCGGGAGGCGTGGAATGAATAAGGAAAAACTCGATCGGGTAGCGGAGAGGTTTGCCGCTCTCGAAAAGCAGATAGCCGACCCCGCCGTCATAGCGGACACCGCCGCCTGGAGTAAGCTGTGCAAGGAACACACTTCGCTCGCTCCCATAGCCGAGAAGTATGGCGAGCTGCTCCGCGTCGAAAGGGATATAGCGGCGGCGGAAGAACTGCTCTCCGACCCCGACATGAAAGATCTTGCCGAGGAAGAGATACTCGCCAAACGCGGCGAGCTGGAAGGGATAGAGAACGAGCTTAAAATCCTGCTCCTGCCCAAAGACCCCGACGACGACAAAAACGTCGTTATGGAAATACGCGGAGGCGCGGGCGGAGAAGAGGCGGCGCTGTTCGGCGCCGATCTTATGCGCATGTATAAGATGTACGCGGACAGACAGGGCTGGCACTATGAGGACGCGAGCGTTAACGCCACCGAACTCGGCGGGGTTAAAGAGGCTGTGTTCATGCTGTCGGGCGACGGCGCATTCGGGCGGCTCAAATACGAGTCGGGCGTTCACCGCGTCCAGCGCGTTCCCGAGACAGAAACGCAGGGCAGAATACACACGTCGACGGTGACGGTGGCGGTACTGCCCGAAGCCGAGGACGTCAATGTCGAAATACTCGATAAGGACGTGCGCATAGACACATACCGAAGCGGGGGCGCGGGCGGTCAGCATATAAACAAGACCGACTCCGCCGTGCGTATGACGCATATCCCGACGGGGATAGTGGTGTGCTGCGAGGACGAGCGCAGTCAGATGAAGAACCGCGACAAGGCAATGAAAGTGCTTCGTGCGCGGGTGTATGACCATTACAGATCTATAGCCGACAGGGAATATTCGGATAAGCGCAGGAGCCAGGTCGGCACGGGTGACAGGAGCGAGAGAATACGCACCTACAACTTCCCTCAAGGCCGCGTTACCGACCATAGAATCGGGCTGTCACTGCACAATATAACCGACTTCATGAACGGCGACCTCGACGAGATGCTCGACGCGCTTAAAATAGCGGACATAACCGCAAGACTCGGCTCGGAGGAGTGAGTATGAAGGACTATAACAGCATATACAAGGAGATAATCGGGACGCTGACCTATCGTCCGCGCCTTCTTCTTCATGTGTGCTGCGCGCCCTGTCTTTCCGCCGCTCTTCCTTCGCTTATGGCGCACTTCGACGTTACCGTGTATTTCTATAACCCCAACATATTCCCCGAGAGCGAATATGACAGGCGGCTGGGCGAAGTGCGGAAACTGCTCGCGGCGGTGGGAGCGGATATCCCCGTCATAGCCGAGAGGTATAACAGAGGGGAGTACGACGCCGCCGTCGGAGAGGAAAAAGGGGGCAGGGAGCGCGGAAAAAAGTGCGAACTGTGCTGCTATGCCCGCCTCGAAGCGACGGCAAGAAAGGCGAGGGGATATGACTACTTCACCACCACCCTCACGTCAAGCCCGCACAAAGACGCCGACTTTCTCAACTCCGCAATGGAGGAGCTGTCCGAAAAGTACGGAGTTAAGTACCTGCCTTGCGACTTCAAGAAAGAGGGCGGGAACCTGCGCATTAAAGAGACGTGCGATAAGTACGGCATATACCGCCAGAAATATTGCGGTTGCACTCCGCCCCGCCTTGTCGTTGCCGTAACCGGGGGCATAGCGAGCGGGAAAAGCCGATTTACGGGTATGCTTGCCTCCCTCGGCGCGTATACTATAGACGCAGATAAAGTAACGCGCGAACTTCAGACGGAGGGGAGCGAAGTCAACGCCGCTATCAAGGCGGCTTTCCCCGAAGCGACGGCGGGAGGCGAGCTTGACAGG
>CANPYH010000077.1 GCA_947588325.1 uncultured Clostridia bacterium | reverse complement strand
GGTTATTGGAAAACAAACAGCATCAAGTTTAATTTCCTCCTGCTCGCGCATGAGTATCTGTTTGTGTTTAAGAAATAGATAAATTAAATTTGTATAGTAATGAAAAACACGAGATTTGTTCTCGTGTTTTGTCTTATCCTCGCGATAGGAGTGTTGGCGATATACCTTGGACGAGGGGTTATTCGCCGCAGGCGGCTTTGAGCATTTCGCTGTAAAGCCCGCCGAGGCGGACAAGCTCGTCGTGAGTGCCTTTTTCGACCACTTTGCCGCCGTCCATAACGACTATGAGGTCGCTGTCTTTGATTGTCGAGAGGCGGTGGGCGACGACGAAGGTGGTCTTATTACCCATAAGCTCGGCGAAGGCGGACTGGACGGAGCGCTCGGTTATGGCGTCGACGGAAGCGGTAGCCTCGTCGAGTATGAGCATTTCGGGCGAGACGAGGAACACGCGCGCGATTGCTATCAGCTGTTTCTGCCCCTCGGACAGTTCTTCGCCGTCCCCCGATATCACGGTGTCATAGCCGTCGGCGAGCGTGGATACGAAGCTGTCCAGATGGGCGATCTCGGCGGCGTGGCGTATCTCCTCTTCGGTCGCGTCGGGCTTGCCGTAGGCTATATTCTCGCGGATAGTGCCGCCGAACAGCCAGGTATCCTGCAATACCATGCCGAAGGATCTGCGCACGTCGGCGCGGGAGAACTTGCGGATATCCTCTCCGTCGTATATAAGATTGCCGCCGTCGGGGTCGTAGAACCGCATTATTAGGTTAATAACCGTCGTCTTGCCGCTGCCCGTCGTGCCTACCAGCGCAATCTTGCTCCCGCCGTCCGCACGGAAGGACAGGTCGCGTATAAACGGCTTATCGGGGGAGTAGGAGAAAGATACTTTGTCGAACTCGATGTAGTCCACGGGCAGATCGACCTTTGCCGTGCCCCCTTTATCCTCGTCCTCCAGCCCGATAATACGGAATATTCTGCGCCCCGAAGCCGCCGCAGTTTGCAGTTCCACGGCGACGTTGGTTAAGTCGTTGAAGGGACGAGCGAACTGGTTGGCGTAGGACAGGAAGGCGGACAGACCGCCGATGGAGAGCGCCGCACCCGCCGCTCCTGCCCAGCCGCCGTATGTGCCGAGTACGAACACTCCGCCGACAATGACTACGACGGCGTATATGATATTATTGACGAAACGGCTGAGAGGGTTAACTGTAGCCCCCGCGAATTGCGATGCCAGCCCCGACTTAAACAGGTCGTCGTTAACTTTCGCGAACTCCGCCTCGCTCTCCGCGACTTTGCCGTAGGAACGAAGCAGGCGGGAGCCCGAGATATATTCCTCGCTCATTCCGCTCATTCGCCCGATGTTCTCGCCTTGCTTTTTGAAGGCGACGCGGTTACGCTTTGCTATGAGGTGCGCAACGAGGGCGGACAGGGGAGTTAAGCAGACAATAACCGTTGCTACCGCCCAGTTGAGTATATACATACACACGATAGTGACTATCATAGTGACCGCGCCCGAGGACAGCTGCATAATGAGCTGATAAAGCCCGTCCGAGAGGTTCTCGCCCATGGTAGTCATGCGGCTCATAAGATCCCCGCGGCTGTACCCTTCGATCTCGGATAGGGGGAGGGTGAGCAGTTTAGCATACAGATCCATGCGTATATCGCGCACGGTGGTAAAGCAAAGGGTGCTGAGCAGGACGTTACCGCCCCAGGTAAACGCGCCCGCAAGGCAGGTCGCCGACGCTATGACGGCGCAATATACGGGTATCGCGCCGAGGTCCTTTGCCCCCGCCACCGCATAGTCCACGGCGTTACCGACGAGCATGGGTATAACCATGGAGAGCGCGGTGCCGACGACGAGGCAGAGCAGTCCGCATATGAGCCGCCCCTTGTGCCGCAAGGAGTAGCGGGATATAGCGCGAAGTAATACCGATTTCTTCCCTGCTTTCATACGCTTCCCACCATCCTTGCATAGAGTGAGCAGGTGCGCATAAGCTCGTCGTGCGCGCCGAACCCGACCACCTTGCCGCCGTCGAGCACGAGTATTTTGTCCGCGTGCCTGACGGTGCCCGGCCGCTGGGATATGTTTATAACCGTCTTATCCGTCGCTCTGCCGAGAACCTTTTTCATCACGCGCGCTTCGGTAACGTAGTCGAGTGCGGAAGCCGCGTCGTCGAGTATGAGTATGGGCGCGTCTTTGAGCAGTGCGCGGGCAAGGGATATGCGCTGTTTCTCTCCGCCCGAGAAGTTGGAGCCCTTTTGATTGACTACCGTGTCCAGCCCCTGCTTTTCGGAGAGGAAGCCCGCCGCCTCCGCCACAGCGAGAGCGTCGTTCATGCGTTCATCGTCGCTCTCTCCGCCAAGCCCGAGATTACTCCGCACCGTGCCCGAGAACAGCAGCGGCTTTTGCGGCGCATAGGTCACCAGCGAACAGATCTGCCCGTCGGTATAGTCGAGTATGTTACGCCCCGCAAGCAGGACTTCGCCCTCGGTCGCGCGGTAAAAGCGGGTCAGCATACCCGCAAGCACCGATTTGCCGCTGCCCGTCGTGCCTATAACCCCGAGGACTTCCCCCCGCCGAAGGGTGAAGTTAAGCCCGCCGACGGCGTTATCCCCGCCGAAGGAGAATGCGGCGTTGCGCAGTTCCACCAAGGGCGCGTCGGGATCGGGTACAGCCCCGCTCCCTTTTGGCATTTCGGGCATATCGAATATCGCGTTAATACGCGCCCCCGACGCCATGGCTTTTGAGACTATGACGAGGAGGGTGGATATAGTTATAAGCGCGAGAAGTATTTGCGACATATAGTTGACGAGCGCGATTAAATCGCCCTGCGTAAAGGAATTCGCGGAGCTTATGACCGTTCCGCCGCCCAACCACAAGATAAAGACGACGGAGAGATTGATTATAACGCTGCCGAGGGGGGAGAGCAGGCAGGATACCAGGCTGGCTTTTGCCGAGGAGGTATTGTGCCGTGCGGCGGCGTCGTTGAATTTCTTTTCACTGCTCTTTTCGGCGGCAAAGGCGCGTATTACGCGCTCACCGCGTATGGTCTCGCCCGTGATCTGGGAGACGTTATCGAGCATCTTTTCGGCTTTGGTGTACCGCGGCACCGAGAGCAGCATAACGAGTATGAGCGTACCCATGGCGAGAGCGGTCGCGACGACGGGAACATACCATATGTGCGGCGCGACTATCACCGACATAATCACCGCGCCGATAGCGATGACGGGGGCGCGGAGTATGAGACGGATAAACATGGCAAATCCCTGCTGGGCTTGCGACACGTCCGTCGAGAGCCGCGTTACCAGCGTTCCCGTGCCAAGTCGGTCTATGTCACCCGGCGAAAGCCGCTGTATGTGCGAGTAGAGGGCTGCGCGGATATTGCACCCCAGCCCCACCGCCGCTTTGGACGCGAGGTATTGACAGGACAACGAAAAGCCTAATCCGATACCGCCTAACGCAATGAGTATAACGCCAGTCCACACAATAACCGTGATATTGCCTTCGCCGCCAAGTCCGCGGTCGATCATGTCCGCGACGAGAAGGGGAATGGCAAGCTCAATCATCGCCTCGATAATCTTAAACAGCGGGGCGATGACGGCTGCGGCTCGGTAGCCTTTCAAATATCGGAGTAATCTGACCATAGGCAATCCTATATAAAAGGATATCACTTTCGGGCGGGAAAGTCAATCCATAATATGTCGCAAAAAAAAGCAGCGTAACTTTGTATAATTTTGTAATAAAATTTTAAGAAAATTAATAGAATGGTCTTGCAAAAGATTTTCGGATGTGTTATCATCATAGTAATAAATTTTAGGAGGTCACTGAAATGGCAGGAAACAAGGATTATTTTGGCTGGGACTATGTCGTAAGCATAATATGTGCGATTATCCCCGTTACATCGTGGATTTTCGGCTTCGTCACAAGATTCCAGGAAGGCAAGATCGCTGCGGGCATCGTCCGTATCTTCTTGGGCTGGAACATCGTGTGGATCGTAGACCTTGTCATGATGATTGTGAATAAGGCTATATGGCGTCTCATCGACGCTTAACGTGTGAGCGCCGTATAGGTACGGTGATACGGGCGTGCCGAGAACATTCCCCTTGGTCACTTACGGTTTTAGTAAGCTCCCTGCGGGGGATAACCTCTCCCACCCGTCTGACCGCACCTCTCCGCCGCTCTCGGGTCGGCTCGGTATGAGCTTGTGCAATAAGACCTATTAAAGGATATAAAGCACTCTGTGAGTTCACAGAGTGCTTTATGTATATAAGGGGATAATCTTTATAAGAAAATATCCGCTCGGCAATATGTTACTATACTTGTTACTAACTTTACAATCCCCTCAGGCGCAACAAGTTGCGCCAGTCCCCCTCGACTTCGGGCGGCCCACCTGCTACCCGAATTTCGGATACATAATCAACAATCTTGTAATGCCACAAATCAAGTAATTATATCCCCGAGAAGTCGGACACGAGGTGTGGCCGCCCTTAGTAAGGGGGGCTGGCGTCAAATAGGCAGACTGAGGGGATTGTCTTTGTTAGCAACCCGAAAAGTAGTTATATATCAGCAAAGGCGGGGATGGTTTTATCGATATAAATCCGTTTGTTCGACGTGGCGATCGTATGCAATTTGATTGCTATATAAAACAAGACTATTTTTCAAAACAGTCTTATTTTTGGTACAGTTTCTTAAAACAGTGCATTGCAATTGGGGCGGTGTAGCGTTACACTATTAGAGTGAAGAGCGGGGGAGAGCGCTCTTCGGAGGAAAGGATTGGGCTTTGACCCGCCACGAAAAGGGTACCCTTTTCGTATACGTTACGAGTAACGTATAGTAAAGAGGTTAAGCGTTCAAAGCTCGGGGAGAATATGAAGGAGCCGAAAAGCAAGACAAACAAGCCGCTTTTGAAGATTTTGTGCCTTCTGGGCGTCTTTTTGCTTTTATTCTCCCTCTTCGGCTGTGACGTTCCCGCTCCGCCCTCCGAGGACGTAGTGACGGTAACGCCGACTTCGGCGACGGTGATAGAGGGCAAATCGGTCACTCTCACCGCGACGTCCTCCGAGAACAGGGAGATTAGCTGGAGCTCTTCCGACGAAGATATAGCGACGGTAGAGGGCGGCGTAGTCACGGGCATTAGCGAGGGCGTAGCCACAATCACCGCTAACGACGGCAAGAAGTACGCTTCGGCGGAAATTATCGTTATAGCCGACCCCGATAAGCCTGCTAACCCCAACCCGCCGATCGATCCCACCGATCCCACGGATCCCACCGAACCGAGTGAGGACGAGGTTAAGGTCGAGTTGACGAGATATGCGCTCTCGATTATGGAGGGCACGACGTACAACATTATCGTGACGGAGCCCGCCGACGCCTCGGTTATATGGACGACCAATAACTCCGAAGTTGCGACGGTAAACGGCGGCAAAATCTCGGCGTTAAGAGCGGGCATAGCGACCATAACCGCCACATTGGCGAGCGGAAAGGGGCACGCCGATTGCGTTGTAACGGTAACCGCGAAACCGCCCGAGGGCAAGGACGCGTATCCCGAGCTGATATGGGCGGACGAGTTCAACGGCAATACCCTCGAGAGCGACAAATGGGGGTACATGACGGGTACGCAGGATAATTACTACGGCAACCGCGGTCCGAGCAATTGGGGCAACAACGAGTTGCAATACTACACCGACGGGGATAACACCGCCGTGTCGGACGGTACGCTTAAAATAACGGCGCGTCGCGAGGACAGAGGCGGCATGGAATACACCTCCGCGCGTATCTCGACCAGGGACAAGTTCTCCTTCACCTTCGGCTATATCGAGGCGCGTGTAAAGATGCCTGCGGGTAAGGGCATGTGGCCAGCGTTCTGGTTACTCCCGCAACCCACCAACCACTCTTCGTCGGATAATGTATACGGCGGCTGGGCGCGTAACGGCGAGCTGGATATTCTCGAGGTGCAGGGCACCCGCCCGAACGTCGTCATGGGTACGGTGCACTACGGCGACAATTGGCCTGACAACCAGCACAGCGGGAAGGAGTACACGCTCGAGAACTCGACGGTGGAAGAGTGGCACACCTACGCCGTTGAGTGGACGGAAAAGTACATCAAGTGGTACGTCGACGACATTTGTTACAGCACAAAGCGCAGCAGCGAATATTGGTCCGCGTCTTCCGCCGCACAGGGCAGAGAAGGCGCACCCTTCGATCAGCCTTTCTATATAATATTTAACCTCGCCGTCGATAGCGGCAGTTTCGACCGCAACGCGCAAGGCGGCCCGCCCGAAGATTTCACCGAAGGGGTGATGGAGGTGGATTATGTGCGGGTCTATCAGTAGTAGGGAAGTCACATAGCACCGCTGATGCGCGCGAACCGAGAACATTTCGACACAGTCATTTACGGATTATAGTAAACTCCTGTGTCGAAATAACCTCTCTCGCACGTCTGAG
>CANPYH010000076.1 GCA_947588325.1 uncultured Clostridia bacterium | reverse complement strand
CCGAGCCGAGTACGGACACGAGCGGAACTTTGTACACCGCGCCTATCCCCTTGGCTATAAGCCCCGCCACCGCGAGGAAGGCTGCCGAACGAAAGAAATTCTTCACGTCGGTAGTATTTGCCTTTCCACGCCGTAATATTTCCCCACTCCGCTTGTGAGTGCGCTATGCGCCTTACGGCAAAGGTGTTGAAACCCCGATATTACGCAGAAATTCGGGATACTCGGCGTATTACGTACAAGCGCGGTATATTCGGGAATTACACACAACGCGGTATATTCAAGGTATTACGCACAAGCGCGAACTACTCGGATATTACGCGCAAACATACGGGCGCGGTATAAATTATAAGCGGATATAAGCGCGGAATACTTGCGGGGCATGGAAAAACCCTCGGCAATTGCCGAGGGCTTTCGGTTTGTAATCCGAGATTATCTCTTGGAAAACTGGGGCGCCTTACGCGCTTTTTTGAGACCGTACTTCTTACGCTCTTTCATTCTCGGGTCGCGGGTGAGGTAACCCTCTTTCTTGAGAGGAGCCTTGTTAGCCGCGTCGAGTTCGACGAGCGCGCGGGCAATGCCGTGACGGATCGCGCCTGCCTGACCGGTAAATCCGCCGCCGTTGACGTTGACGAAGATGTCGAGTTTGCCGACGGTATCCGTCGCCACAAGGGGCTGATTGACGATCAGTTTGAGGGTATCGAGACCGAAATAGTCATCGAGAGCGCGGTCGTTGACCTGAATAACGCCTGTACCGGGCATGAGACGAACGCGGGCAACCGCCTTCTTACGTCTCCCTGTCCCCCAGAATTGAAGTTTCTTCTTCGTGTTTTTCGTAGCCATGACCTCCCTCCTTATTTAACCAACTCTAACATTTCGGGCTTCTGAGCCTCGTGTCCGTGCTTCTCGTCCTTGTAAACGCGAAGTTTCTTGAGCATCTGTCTGCCGAGTGCCGTCTTGGGAAGCATACCCTTAACCGCGTCGTAAACGGCTTTATCCGAGTCGTTCGCCATATACTCTCTGTACGATTTCTCTTTAAGTCCGCCCATGTAGCCGGAGTGCGTTCTCTTCATCTTCTCGTCGAGCTTCTTACCCGTAAGGATAACCTTGTCGGAGTTGATGACGATAACGTGATCGCCGCAATCGACATTGGGAGTGAAGATGGGCTTGTTCTTGCCGCGAAGTACCGCAGCGACCTGGCTCGCAAGTCTGCCGAGGGGCATACCGTCGCCGTCGACGACATACCACTTGCTCTCGACGTATGCGGGAGTGCCTTTCTTGGAGGCGACTTTGGTCGCCATGACCGTCTTACCGCTTGCGTTTGTTGCGGGAACGGCTTCGGTCGTTTTCGTTTTCTTTTCCATTTTATTCCTCATTGCGCGGGCGCATTTCACGCTACGCCCTCGCTATCCGCCGCTTCGCAAACGGGGCATGTCTGCAAAGCGAACAAAATCCTTAATAATATATTATAACGTCTCGGTTTTGTCAAGCGTTTTCGACAAACTTAAACGCTTATTCCGTCGGTTCGGTTTCCTCTTCCTCGTCGCCCGTGCTCTGAGAGGTATCCCAGCTCGAGTGGTCGTGCATCCAGTTGAGGCAGGTGTCGTCATAGCATTGAACAACTCTGTGTTCGCTGTCCGTCTGCTTGCCGAGGGGTATGCTTACTCCGCGTATCTCCTGTCCGTCCTTATACTTGACGTTGGTCTGCGCTATGAGCATGTAGTTCTGCGCGGCGGCGTGATACTCGCCGAAGAAGGAGATATATGAATTAGTCACTTCCCCGCTCGCCTTACGAACGTCGAAAAAGTCGAGCTTGAAGGTATCGAAGTTGAGGTTGCGGTCGATGCCTATCGAAGTGAGGGTCTGCTGTATATCCGTGGGACGGACGTACGCATTGAAAGAGTTGAGCATGGATCCGAGCGTTGCGAACACCTGTCCGTCATGCTCGCCGAGAACGGTCATACTGCCCTCTGCGAGGAGCACAGGCTTGTTCACTACGCCGTCGATAACGCCGAGGTTATACACGCCGTCGGACGCCGTCGCTATCACAAACGCGCCGCCCTTGCCCGCAATGGGAAGATAGGACGTGTATGCGGAAACGTCGGGAAGGAGGGTCCCCATATAAGCTTTATCCACAGCCGCATTTTCGTCGTACATTTTGAGGAAGGCGAAGAGGTTGGTATATTCGAGGCGGGTCTTGCCGTCGTTACCCGGCATGCGGTAGTACAGGTATCCGCCCGCTACGCCCTCGATCTGAACGTTGCCGCTCGTGCTCGAAGCGATTATGCTCGCCGTCTCCTCGGTAGCTTTGTCCTCTCTGCCGATCTTATCCGCAAGCGTGGTGCCGTCGGGCGCGATCATCTCGATGGTCGTACTGCCCGAAGTGAAACCGTCGGTGTCAATGGTGCGGGTGTAGTATACATAGTCCTCGGCGGTGTTGGTCGCCGCTTTGGGATCGTATGTCGTGCGGTCGGTGAAGTATACGCCGCTGGCGCCCGTGACTATTTCCTTGGTCTCGCCCGCCTTGCCGTTCTTAATCGCGGTGGAGAGAATGTAGTTGGTCTTAATCTCTTTCTTTTCGTCGTCGGCGCTGGCGTAATAGGACTCATAGGTTACGAGATATACGCTGTCGCCGTATTTATAGAAGGAGTACGGAATGGATGCGTTGACTTCGGTCGCGGATCTGATCTTGGTCAGCGAGCCGCCGTTGAGGTCATAGCAATAGAATGCGTCTCTGTTATAGTCCACGTCGCCCGAGGAGTTGTGTCCGTTCTCGGGAGAAGCGAAGAAGATATATCCGTCATAGATCCAGAAGCCCCCTCTGTTATATCCCGAGGTGCCTATTTTCTTGTTAACCACGGGTTCGACGGCTATGCGGTACTCCGAACGCTCGCCGTTTATGGGAACGATGTTCTGGTGGAGTTTGCCGTCCTCGCCCATAACGAGCGCTTCCTCACTGCCGTCCTCCGTGCCTATCGTGTATTCGCCGAGGTCGATATAGTTCCACTTCTCATACTCGAAGTCGAGGACGGAGCCGAGGTTATCCGCATTGTTGTCTATCTCGCCGTTTACGAGGTTCTTTTCGAGAGCGGCTTCTTCGGCGACGGTGCCGTGATCGGGAACGAGCTTGGCGCGGTAAAGTCCGCCTTTGATTACGTTGCCCTCTTTGTTAGTCTCGCCGCTGTCGTCGGTATAAGTGGGTATGCCGTTTATAAAGTATACGTAGCCGTCATACTCGACGACCGTTCCGCCGTTGGAATATACGACGCTGTTTTCGTCCACGCCGAGGGGCTTGTCGCCGCAAGCGGTAAAGAGCGAAAAAGCGGAAAAGAACAGCGCAACAGCCGCAAGTATAAGAAGTATCGATTTGACTTTATTCTTCATGTATATCGAGTTCTCCGTGTTTACGCTATTCGGGCATGGCGCACCGATAGCGTTATCCCGAATATTATACAATAAGGCGGGCTAACAGTCAAGTATAATATCAACTCGGCGCAAATTTTTTTGTCCGAAAGTCACGCAAAAAAGCGCGGCTTCCCCTTTTTTTCCGAGTAAAGCCGCATTTTTACACTATTTCGGCGCATTATTCCTCTCACTATCGCGGTCAAGTCTCTGCCGCTCACGGCGCTGATCTACCGCACCCGATAGTGCGCCGTGCGTTCGGGGTGCGCCGTGCCTGCCGTCCAAAGCGGAGCCGCACGCCTTACAGCACCGACTTACCCGTTACGCCGTCCTGGTACATTATCCAGAACCCCTTTCCCGCGGGGTCGTTCCCGTCGGCGGCTAACCACTGGCAGTAACCCACCAGCTCGGGCGGGGGCGTGGGAGAGTACTCCCCCGGAACGCCGTAGCACAGATAGCGAACGGGATCCCCTATCGTGCCGACGAGGTAGTACTTTCCCCGTGCGTCATAATTAACCCTTATCCAGCGCGACTCGGGAAGCAGCTGTTCGAGGCGCTCGTACCGCTCGTTTTTGGTAAACAGCCGCTCCACCTGCTCCTTTATGGTCTCATAGAAGGAGACGGGCGGAAGTTCGCCCACCGTCCGCTCGGTGGAAAAGTCGCCGTCCGAGAGAGGCTCTGCTTCGGTGCCCGCCACTTCGCTCGGCTCGCTATCGGCTTTCGCCTCGGGCTGTTTAGTCGGTTCGGGCGGTGTATTGTCATGGGGCTTTGGCGTGGGTATATCGGTAGCATGAGGGTTTGGCGCGGGCGGTATGTCAGTGGCGCGGGGCTTTAGTGTGGATATATCGGCATGAGTTTTTGGCATGCGGTCGGGGCCTTCGTTTTCGGCAGTCCGCACGTCCTCCCTCTCTTCGTTCTCCCTCTCTCCGTCCTCGGTGAGGTTGGAGCGGTAGTAATTAACCTCTGCTACTCGCGTATCGTCGTAGTCGGTTGGAACGATATCGAGAAAGTAGCTCTCGATGTCCCGCGTATTTTGCTTGGGTGAGGGCTTGATACCCAGCGCGCGGATTGCTCGGGCGAGGTCGTCCTCGAGATTGCTCTTCCAGGGCATGGGACGGCGAAACCCGCCGCTCATAAGCAGTCTGCCGCTTGCGTCGCCCACTATGGCGACGAGGGTATCGAAGTCGAGCGAGGGCGGGAGCGCAAACCTGTATGTACCGCGGAGTTGCCCGACGAAGTTGAAGAAGTTAGTCCTGTCGCGCAGTACGATCACGCGCTCGCCCGCCGCCGCTGAGGATAGCGCGCAATTAACTCCCGCCGCAGTCCGTTCCATACGAAGGCAACCCTTCTCCGCGCCGCCGAGTACCAACAGTCTCTTTTCGTATATCATATGCCCTCCCGCTTTATCGCTATTATAGTTTATATGATAAACGCTGTCGGATATTGACAGAATGCGGGAATATTGCTCGTGTTGTGGGATATCCGCTCGCCTTACGCATAATTAACGGGCAATCGCCGTTACAAAATCGTTTGGTTATTTCCGCTTTTACCGTTTATTACCTCGGATATGAGGAGATAATCGGGGTATGGTTACGGAAATAGTTTCGGATATCAAGGAATATGTCGCCTCGGCGGTATGGCGCATGGCACCGCTCGGCGGCGAAATAGTCGTGCTTTCTATCGGCAGCGACAGGGTTACGGGAGACTGCCTCGGTCCCCTCGTCGGGCACATGCTTGCGGGGCGGGGCGTGGCGGTGTATGGGGATCTGCGCTCCCCCGTCAACGCGCTTAACGTCGGCGAAGTGGCGGAGGTTATCGCAAGGCGTCACCCGAGAGCCTTCGTTATCGCTGTGGACTCCGCAGTGGGCGCTCACACCGATATCGGGAAAGTGCGGGTCGTTCCGCGCGGTATCTGCCCCGCCGCCGCTACGGGTAAGCCTCTGCCGAGAGTGGGAAATATCTCCGTCGTCGGGATCGTCGCACCCAAAGACAGAGGAGCGAAGGCTCTTTCCGAGGTTCGGCTGGGCAGCGTTATATCCGTCGCCGAGGCGATTGCGGGCGGTATTGCCTCCGCCCTCGCCAAAAGACGGGCTATAATGTCCGCAGAAGCCTGAACGCTCCGCCGCTTGAGCTTATATACGGAAAAGTAATAGGGTTGAAACGTAAATGTCGAAAAAAATTGTTGCGCGACATACTCTGTCACAAAATACGCACAAATGTAATTAAATTTGCGGTAATTCGCTTATTTCTATCGACATATGCGTTATTACTATAATTCATATATGTTATAGAATAATAGTACTATGAATGCAACATTGGAAAAAATCGACAAGATGAGAAAGGAGCGCGGTTGGTCGGTCAACAAACTTGCCATGGAAGCGGAATTGACCCAGTCCACTATCGCGCATATGTTCAGCCGCGGCACGCTCCCCTCTCTGCACACCCTCAGAAGCATCTGCGAAGCTTACGGTATCACCATGGCTCAATTCTTCTCCGATGACGAGGATACCGACTACTTGTCTACCGACGAAAAATCCGTCATTGCCAAGTACAGACGGCTCGAGGACAGAGACAAGAAGTCTGTCAGAACGATCATCGACGCTTTCGCGGGCAAGGAGAATTAAGCCTTACCTTCAGCGGATATTCTATAGGTATTGAATCCGAAACCCACGGACGATTTTTCCTGTGGGTTTTTGTTTGCCATTTATGTTATTTATGTGTGGCTTTTGCATTACTTTAGAAACATCGGCTCACAATTAACTCTCAGCTTTTAACCGGCGCAATCGGAGAGTAATTTTTATGAATTTCGCATATCCCCCATCCTTCCCCGACTGTTACAGTTGTAATATTTACGACGTAATGTATAGCATTACATCTCGAGTGGCTGACATTGACAATTTCCCCTCCCCACATTTACAGTAGGCGCGGCGCTCTCCGCCGCGCTCGAGTTATCGAGTTGAGAAAAAGGTTATTGCTTAATATATTTTCGCTTTTTTGAGTACATAATTGCTATTCGGGTAACTGACAGGACAATCCCCTCAGTCACGCCGTTGGCGTGACAGCCCCCCCCCT
>CANPYH010000075.1 GCA_947588325.1 uncultured Clostridia bacterium | reverse complement strand
GGTCAGACGGGCGGGAGACGGAACTTCGCGAGGGAGTTTACTTAAAACGTAAATGACCGAGCAGAAGCGAACGTCGGTGCGCCCGTATCACCGCGCCTATGCGCCGCTCACGCAGAAGCTATGTGCCTTCCCCTACTCCAGCCCCAATAAATAGTCCGCCGACACCCCCAAATACTTGCACAACGCTATAACATACGCCGTGTTGGGAATGCGCTTGTTGCTCTCCCAAAGAGAGATACTGTCTTGCGTAACGCCTATGCTACGTGCAAGACTGTCCTGCGTGAGACCCCGCGCCTCACGCAACTTCTTAATTCTTTCACCTATCGTCATAATCTTTCCCCTTAATATTTTAATGTTATTTTACTACAAACTATGGCATTTGTATTGACAAACGACAAATTGTCGTTTATTATATTATTATCGATGTTTTTAACGGAATATCGGATATTTCGGAAGGAGGTGCAAAATGTCGGCATCGGCAATCAGCGACTTATACATCAGCGGCAAGTTCGAGACGGTTAACGCCAAAGTGAGCGCGGACGACGGCTATAAACGCTTGCAAAAGGAGTATTGCGAGGCGCACGAGGCGTTGTACGCGGGATTGCAGCAGAAAGAGGCGGAACTTTTGGACAGGCTGGAAACCATTGTTTCGCGAATGGAGCTGGAAAGTTCTGCCATACACTACGCCGAGGGAGTTAAGACGGGCGTTCGGCTGGGCGTTGAATGTTTCCTCAAAGAATGAGCGGGTAATATTTATCAAATCGCTCATTAAAACGCGGCTATTGCGCATACTACCGACAAAGGAGGGAGCATATATGGCAACTACAAAGCCAAATAAAACGTCCTCCGGCAGGTGCGGCAAGACCGCGGACTGCGGCAAAACCCGGTCTAAAAGCGGAAGCAGCGCAACTGCCAAGGCGGCGCAGACGAAGTCGACGTCCACTACGGGCAAAGCTAAGTCCAAGCGTACCGGGACGAAAAAGACCGTAAACTGCGACTAACGCGGTTCGGCGCGGAGAAACGGCTATCAGCCGTTTTTTCGTTGCCCTTTCCCCTTTTGCTAACCCGCACCGTCCCCCCCCCTCCGTTTTTTCCTTTCCCCATTTTATTGTTTAGTTATTTCGCCCGCCATTAACCGCTATTAGCGTACCACCAACCGGCGTCGAACGGCTTACCGTCAGGCGATCCTTAACCGAAATAAAATTACTTTAAGACGTTGAATAAAAAACAAAGGGCTCCGAATTGACGAAGCCCTTCGATTTTGCTCGAAACGATTGATTACTTCATTTCGGCGGTAGCGCCGACTTCCTTGAACTTTGCGATAAGTTCGTTTGCGACGTCCTTGGAAACGCCTTCCTTAACGGTGGAAGGAGCGCCGTCAACGAGGGCTTTAGCCTCGCCGAGGCCAAGACCGGTGATTTCACGAACGACCTTGATGCAAGGGATCTTGTTGGGACCTGCGTCTTTAAGTACGACGTCGAACTCGGTCTTTTCCTCCGCTGCGGGAGCGGCTGCAGCGCCGCCTGCTGCGGGTGCGGCGACAGCCATAGCGGCTGCGGATACGCCGAACTTCTCTTCGATAGCCTTTACCAGCTCGTTGAGCTCGGTAACGCTCATGCTTTCAACTTCTTCTACGATTTTTGCTATATCAGCCATTTTTATAAATCTCCTTTTATAATTTCTTAAATGATTATGCGCCCATAGTTAAAGCGCGGTATTTGCCGCAATTTACGCGGACTTTTGTTTTGCGATCTCGCTGATGACGACCGCAAGGTTGCGCATAGGCGCGGTGAGAAGTCCGAGGAGCTGTGAGAGCAGAACGGGCTTCGGAGGAATACTCGCGAGGACCTTGATCTCGTCCACCGACGCGACTTTACCGTTGATAACTCCGCCCTTAAGCTCGAGCATCTTGGTTTTCGCGCCGTTGTCTACGGCGACCTTGGCGCCTGCTACTTCATCGTCGTAAGAGAAAGCGACGGCGGTGGGTCCCTCGAATACGCTGTTAGCCTCGGCGAGCCCTGCCTTTTCGAACGCACGTATGAGGATCTTATTCTTGATAACCTTATACTCGACGTTAGCCTTTCTCATTTCGACGCGGAGAGCGGTATCCTGTTCAACGGTAAGTCCGCAGTGATTGACGAGGACGACGCTTTTTGCTTTGCGTATCTTCTCGGCTACTTCTTCCACATGCGCTTCCTTTGCCGCAATGATTTCCTTATTTGCCATAAATTGACCTCCTTTTGCGCTTCGACAAACGCAAGATTGGTTCGAATATAAAAGCCCCGACTCGCAGTCAGGGCTTTGGCAAAGTTATAAACGGACATGTGCCGTTTGTGACTATGTTCATCTGCCTCGACTAGCTCACTCGGATTTAAGACCTTGCGGTCACTCGTTTCTTCGACATGCGGTAAACTCTTTCGTGCTTACCCGTTTATTATAGCGACTTCCACAAAGAAAGTCAACCGTTTTTTACACTCTCGCGATTACTTTAACGCCGGGGCCCATCGTGGAAGCAAGGGTTATGCTCTTGATGTAAACGCCCTTTGCAGCGGCGGGTTTAGCCTTTATGATAGCGTCGAGAAGGGTGTGATAGTTTTCAAGCAGCTTCTCTTTGCCGAAAGACTTCTTGCCGATCGGGCAGTGGATGATCGCGGTCTTATCGAGACGGTACTCGACCTTACCTGCTTTCGCGTCCCTGACCGCCTTTGCGACGTCCATGGTAACGGTGCCCGACTTGGGCGAAGGCATGAGACCTTTAGGTCCGAGGATACGCGCCACGCGACCCATCTGACCCATCATATCGGGCGAGGTCACGCACACGTCGAAGTCGAGGAAGTTCTCGGAGAGTATCTTCTGGATAATCTCTTCCGCGCCGACGATATCCGCGCCCGCAGCCTGCGCCGCGTCCGCCTTCTCGCCCTTTGCGATAACGAGGACTTTGACTTTCTTACCCGTTCCGTTGGGGAGGACGACGGTGCCGCGCACCTGCTGATCCGCCTGACGGGGGTCTACGCCCAAACGGACGTGAAGCTCGATAGTCTCGTCGAAGCCCGCTTTCGCCGTCGCGATTGCGTTCTCCATAGCGACTTCGGCGTCGTATGCTTTTTTAACGTCTACTTCGGCGACGGACGCCATGTACTTTTTACCGTGTTTCATAACGCCCTCCCTCAGTCTACGACCTCGACGCCCATCGAGCGCGCGGTGCCTTTGATCATGCTGATAGCCGCTTCGAGACTGCCCGCATTGAGGTCGGGGAGCTTGAGTTTAGCTATCTCTTCTACCTGCGCCATAGTGATCTTGCCGACCTTGTCCTTGTTGGGCTTTGCGGAGCCGGAGTCGACTCCTATCGCCTTCTTGATAAGGACGGGCGCGGGCGGAGTTTTCATCACGAAGGTGAAACTTCTGTCCGAGAAGATACTGATTACCACGGGGATAATCATGCCTTCCTGATTCTTCGTTTTCTCGTTGAATTCCTTGGTAAAGGCGGGTATGTTAATACCGTGCGGACCGAGGGACGAACCGACAGGCGGTCCCGGGGTTGCCTTACCGGCAGGAAGCTGCAGCTTTACAACTGCTTGCAATTTCTTTGCCATTTGCAAATCTCCTTATATAATTTTCTTATATAATCGCGGTGCAAACGAACACATCGTGTTCTCCCGAATTATTCTTTTTTTATACCACTTATGAGCCGTTTAATTATTATCTCTCACATGGGCAAGTTTATTGTTTTATAAATCCCGGATTATCGGGTGAATAATCACTTCTTGGGTTACAAGCAAGACAATCCCTTTAAGTAGTTTTTCGCGCTCAGGTTGGCGCGTCGTTAATAGGTTTTTACTTGACAGAGCAAATAGCCTTACAGGTTAATTATCACTTTTCGGGTATTTGACAAGACAATCCCCTCAGTCACCTTCGGTGACAGCCCCCCTTACTAAGGGCGGCCCACACCTTGCGCCTTACTTATCGCGTTCTTCTATCTTTCGGGGCGGCACAACCTGCTACCCGAATTGTCGTGTACGTACAACTATCTTGTAATGATACAAGTTAAGTAACTTTTCCCCCGCACAGTCGGAAACGAATGTGGGCCGCCCTTAGTAAGGGGGGGCTGGCGCAACTTGTTGCGCCTGAGAGGATTGTTACGTTAGTTACAAGTTAAATAATTACTTGCTCAAAAAAGTGAAGTTATTATTTCAATTCGTCCTCTTGCAAGCCGGGAACAGTGGACGGCGGAGAGTGGTGCTCAGAGGCACGAGAGAGGTTATTATGTGACGGAGCTTACTTAAACGTAAGTGACCGAACAATAATGTTCTCGGTTCGCGTCCATCAACGGTGCTATGCGCCTTCTAATCCTCCTCAGCGGGCTCTATCTGGAACAGCTCCAACTCCACCGGCGTCTGTCTGCCGAACATGGAGACGGAAACGCGGCACTTCTGGTTAGCGGGGTCGATCGCCTCGATAGTACCGACGAAATCGATAAGAGCGCCGTCGATAATCTTAACGCTGTCGCCGACGTTATAGTCGGTTTTGGCAACGACTTTCTCGAGGTGCAAGCGGCGGACTTCGTCGTCGTTAAGCGGCTGAGGATAGCCCTTGGGACCGACGAACCCCGTAACGCCGCGCGTCGTGGTTATGAGGTGCCACATCGAGTTGTCGTAGTCCATCTTAATCAGGACGTAGCTCGGGAACATCTTCCTCTTGACGAGCTTTTTCTTACCATTCTTTTCTTCGAGAACTTCTTCCATGGGAATGGTTATTTCAAAAAGCCTGTCCGTGAGGTTGTTCTTTTCAAATACCATTTTGAGGTTCATCTCCACCTGGTTCTCGTATCCCGAGTATGTGTGGAGTACGTACCACTTTGCGTTTTCAATTCCCATGATTATTTCCTTTTGTCGTTTCTCTTCTTGATAACGTTGTACGCGATAACGCAAGCTATTGCGCCGAGTATGAGAATTCCGCCCACTATTATAGCGGCTATCTGCGAAGCGGAAAGCAGGCTACCGTTCTGAATACTGAGACTGTCG
The DNA here is from genome assembly GCA_947588325.1 of uncultured Clostridia bacterium. GTDB lineage: Bacteria > Bacillota > Clostridia > Christensenellales > Pumilibacteraceae > Protoclostridium. Next base: position 1,452 of record CANPYH010000075.1, on the reverse strand, counting down.
TCCACAACGAACGCAAGCAAGCGGTCGATACCGAAAAGTACGATAAGGAACAATCCCGTAACAACGAGGACGGCGCCGAGGCCTTTCATGGTCTTGCCGAAAGAGGGCCAGCTGACCTGTTTAAGCTCGGCAAAAGTAGCCACGATGGGATTGACCTTTTTCGGCTTTTGCTGATTGGGTTTTTTCTTGTTATCCTGTGCCATTTTTACTCCCTGTGTGTTCGGACCCGCTCAAACGGCGAGCCGAAACGGATCCACGGCGAAAGCGCGGAATTACTTCGTTTCCTTGTGGACGGTGTGAGTTTTGCAGAATTTGCAATACTTCTTGAGTTCGATACGGTCGGGATCGTTTTTCTTATTCTTGTACGTATCGTAGTTTCTCTGTTTGCAGGTAGTGCAAGCGAGAGTTATTCTTGTTCTGTTAGTGTTAGCCATAATAGCCTCCGTCGATTATCACGCCAAAACAGGCGCATTAAAAAGAGCACCCTGCCACGAGGTGCCTATTTATATTAGCAAATATGATATGCCCTGTCAAGTGTTTGCAGCCAACTTTTTTCGATTTCTTTACTATTTTTCCGTTTAAGTCGCTGCTTTCGGCTTCATAAACTTGCGACGGGTCGCCTCTCCCCCGCGTATGTGCCGTTCGGCAAGGTTGCGGTCAAGCACTCCGCGCACCGCATCCGCAAGCTCGGGATCGGCGGCAAGTAACCGCACAGTCACGTCTTTGTGCACGGTGGACTTCGCCATGCCGAACCTGCGCGCCGCCGCACGTACAGTCGCCCCCGTTTCAAGAATATACCTTCCGAGAACTATCGCCCTCTCACCGTAGGAATTTGTCATATTTTTATATATGAAACTTGTCGGTTAATAATTACCAATTATTTTTATTGTAAGGTGTTTTGCAGGGGGAACCCCCTTTACTACCGGCGCGGCACTCTCCGCCGCGCTCAAGTTGGTTCGTCGGGGAAAGGGTTTTATATCCCTGTTTAATAGGTAAATTACTACTTTTTGAGCAGCAAACAAGACAATAGCAAGATAAGTAACATATTGCAAATATGCCGGGATTGTCATATAGTAATGCCAACGAAAAAGCACCCTATGTATAATAGAGTGCCTTACATCATTATATATATCCTTTTGCACAAGCCTACACCGAACCAATCCGAGAGCGGCGGAGAGGTGCGGTCAAACATAAAATTAGTCTTATTGCACAACTCCATAACGAACCGATTTGAGGAAGGCACAGAGTGCCGCTCAGACGTGCGAGAGAGGTTATTTCGACACAGGAGTTTACTAAAAACGTAAATGACTGTGTCGAAATGTTCTCGGCTCGCGCGTATCAGCGGTGCTATGTGCCTTCCAACTGTTAAAAGTCAATATCCAACCTACTATTCGCCTCAAATACAATACCTATTGTGCCCGAATTGATGTGGGAGCCGATGACGGGACCGAT
>CANPYH010000074.1 GCA_947588325.1 uncultured Clostridia bacterium | reverse complement strand
AGATGAAGGTGCCTGCATCGACTGCGGAGCTTGCGAGAGCGCATGCCCCGTTGGCGCTATAAGCGAGAAGTAAGAAATGCCGAGAGTTATCGGAGACAAGTGCGTTTCATGCGGGACGTGCGAACCGCAGTGCCCCGTAAACGCCATAAGTAAGGGCGACGAGAGATACGTGATCGCCGAGGACGAGTGCATAAATTGCGGCTCGTGCGAAGCGGTATGCCCCTCGGGCGCCATAACAGAAACGGAAGAAGTATAATGAAGATTGCGAAAACAGCATTACCCATAGTTGCGCTTCTGGCAATTGCGATATTCTGCACTTGCTTCTTTTCCGCCTGTCTCGACGCCGACTTTACCAAGGTTGAGGACAAACTGCGGGACGACAAGGGCTATATCGTCTCCGTACAGGAGAATACGGACATAGCTGGCTGTACGCAGATTATCAAGGCGGCGAAGAACCAGGACGGCGACAGAACGGATTTCGAGTATGTCCGCCTCGTGTTCTTCAAGGACGTAGACTCCGCGATGGAGTATTACAAGACCGAGTTTAAGGAGACTTACGACAGACTCACAGAAGAGGATCCGCTGTACGGCTATATGGGGAAGGTCGAGACCAAGCGCGTCGGTAACGTCGTGCTGTACGGCACTCCCGGCGGAATAAAAGACGCTATGGCTTGACAGAAAACGCACAAGACGAAACACCGAAGGAGCGCACCGATAACTGGTCGCTCCTTTTGATTGGAAACGCTTTCGCCCGCGCTCGCGGGAAAGGAGAGGGATATGAAATCACCCTTTGGACAGATGATCAACAAATACAAGCTCATGAAAACGGACGACCTCGTCAAGCTCGCCCGCGGCGGCGACGCCGAAGCGCAATGCGAGCTGGCAGGACGACTGTATATGGGCAAGGGCGCGAAGAAGAGCTACGAACTCGCTCGGCAGTGGTACGAAGCGGGCGCCGAGCAAAACCACCCCGAGTGCTGTCTCGCTCTCGGTCAGATGCTCGTTCAGGGGCTGGGCGGCGAAGAGGATCAGCAGCGGGCGGCGGCGCTGTTCAAGACAGCGGCGGACGCGGGGAACAGGACCGCGATGTTCGAACTCGGCGCCATGTACGCTTTGGGCAGAGGGGTTAAGAAGAACTACGCCAAGGCGACTAAATATCTCCGCATGTCACGGACGGAACAGGCGCTGGCGCTACTCGACGAAGCTCCAACCTGGTGGAAGCCCGCCGCGGAGAAGGGAATAGCCGAAGGTGAGTATCAATACGGAGTGTGCTGCATAAACGGCTACGGCATGCGGAGCGACTTCGAAGAGGGATATAAGTGGATATATCGGGCGGCGCTACGAAACCATGCGAAGGCGCTCGACGCTATGTCACAGATATACGAAAACGGTTTGGGCGTGGAACCGAATGCCGATAAGGCGGAGTTCTGGAAACGGAAGTATTGCGAAGTAACGGGCACGCCGCTTGAAAAGGCGGGACTTCACGAGGGGGATTTGACGGTGAATACGGAAGAAGGAACGGACGATAAAAAACACAATGACGGAGACGAATAAGGAAAAAGTCGCCAAGGGTGGGTCTGACGGCGGCTTGCGCAGTGACAGACTGCGGAATACCCCCATACTGAAACTATTGATAACAATGTCGCTTCCCGCGATATTCTCCATGTTCGTGCAGGCTTGCTACAACTTCATGGACACGGTGTTCGTCGGAGCGTACTACACGGGACTGGACGGCGGAAGCGGCGCGGCAATACAGGCGCTGTCTCTCGCTTTCCCCATACAGCTTATTATAACGGCGTTCGGCGTGGGAATAGGCGTCGGCGCAAATGCCGTCGTATCGCGTAAATTAGGCGAGGGCAACGTCGAAAAAGCCAATCGCGCGGCTAAACTCGCCGTGTTCCTCGGGCTGGTCGGGGCGGTGCTGATGGTGGTCGTGGGACTTACGGCGTCGCGGGCGTTTATATCCGCGCTTGCGTCGACGGAAGAGGCTTCGCAGTCGCAGACGGTTATCGACTACGGCGCGCAATACCTCACCATAGTCACCACTTTCTCGGGCTTCTCGATGATAGAGATAATATGCGGTCGGCTCTTTCAGGCGACGGGCAATATGCGCGTTCCCATGATCTCGCAAATGCTCGGCGCGGTGATAAATATCGGGCTGGATCCGCTCTTCCTCTTCGCCTTCAAAATGGGCGTTGCGGGCGTTGCCATTGCGACGGTAATATCCCAATTCGTCGCCTTCTGCTTCTCCGTCATAATGTTTATCGTGACAAAGCAGGACGTAAGCATACTTCCCAAGGGCTTCAAGTTCGACGGCAGCGTGCTTAAAGAAATGGCGGGGGCGGGCTTACCCGCGTTTATAACCAACGCCGTCGGCGCGGTAACGTATATAACGCTCATGATAACCATGAAGGGTTACGGAATGGGCGAGGTGCCGCAGGAAATCCTCGGGCTTTACTTCCGACTTAACTCCCTCATATTCATGCCCACCTTCGGTCTTATGCAAGGTTCTCTGCCCATTTTGGGCTATAACTACGGCTCGGGCGATAAGAAGCGGTATATGGAGTGTATCAAATACACCATAATGTTCAGCGCGGTGTTTATGGTAATAGGCGTCACCCTCTTCGAGGCGGCTCCGAAGGCTATGCTCGGTATGTTCAGCCCCCCGCCCGAAGTGTTGGACGAAGGCGCGCTCGCCTTGCGGCTTATCGCTATATCCTTTATCCCCGCCGCCTTCGGTATCACCACAATCAACGGCTTCCAGTCCGTGCGTTCGGGCGGCTTCGCGCTCATGATGAGTCTCTTCCGCCAGCTCGGTATAGTCATACCCTTTGCCGTCATCTTCGGCAGGTTCGGCTCCTTCATGATCTGGCTTGCCTATCCCGTCGCGGAAACTCTGGCAGTATCGATTTTCTGCCCGATATTGTTTGTGAGGATTAGGAAAAGATTCCAAGAGAAGTTAAAAGAGAAGGAAGGCACATAGCACCGCTGATACGTGCGAACCGAGAACATTTCGACACAGTCATTTACGTTATTTAGTAAACTCCTGTGTCGAAATAACCTCTCTCGCACGTCTGAGCGGCACTCTGTGCCTTCCTCAAATCGGTTCGTTATGGGGTTGCGTAAGAAGATGATTCGAAGTGACAATCCTCGATAGTAAATAATTGCTTTTCGGGTAACTAAATTGTTAAGTCCATAGCAAGAGAAGTCATTATTCACTCGGAAAGCCAAGTGCATAAATAACAGCTACGTTTATTTGATTAGACTGATATAAAACGAAAGAGTTTATACAATTGTGAAAATCGACAGAGACAAGGTATTTGAGGTTGTAAAGTCGGTGCCGTCGGGAAAGGTGATGACTTACGGCATGCTTGCGGCGGTGGCGGGCTATCCCGGTCGGGCGCGGGCTATGGGGCGGATATTGCACACCAACGATACGCCGATAGTCGTGCCCTGTCACCGCATAGTGTTCTCGGACGGCAGTCTGTCCTCGGCGTTTTGTTTCGGCGGGGTAAACGTCCAGCGCGAGTGGTTGGAACGCGAGGGAGTGACCTTCACAAGGTCGGGAAGGGTCGATATGGACAAGCATTGCATAGCTGCGCCGCGCCTTTGACTTAACGGCGACGCGTAGGTTAAATAATTAACCCAAATTTTTCGCAATATCTTGCTTTTTGCGGCACGTAATGGTATAATAGAATTAAATCGGGAAAGTTCGGGCGAAAAGGTATAAAAGCCCGCTTTCGAGGAGAAGTTATGAAGGCACTTTGTGACGGAAACGCGCTTGCCGAAGCGGTCGGCAAAGCAATCAAAGCGGTCAGTACGCGCACTACCGACCCCATACTCGGCAATATTAAAATAGACGCCACTCGCGGCACTCTGACGTTGACGGCGACGGACAACGAGCTTACCATTGAAACGGGGTTGGTTGCGGACGTTGCGGAAGAGGGTAGCATACTCATTCCGGGGCGGTTGTTCTCCGACTTCACGAGGAAGTTGACGGGGGAGCAGATAGGGCTGGACAGCGGCTCGGGCAGGGTAGTATTGCACTACGCCGACAGCAACAGCGAGCTTTCCTGCGTGGCTGCGGACGAGTACCCTATGATACCAAAGGTGAGCGACAAGCAGTCCTTCACATTGAGCGGCAAGGATCTTAAAGACCTCATTAACAAAGTCGCTTTCTCGGTATGTCAGGACGACGCGCGTCCCGTACTCAAAGGCGTGCTCCTCGAAGTGGACGAAGGCTCGGTTACCGCCGTTGCTTTGGACGGTTACAGGCTCGCCAAGTGCGTCAAGCCGTTAAAGGGCGCGACCTCGGCAATGAAAGCGATAGTGCCCGCGCGGTGCCTTAACGAAATAAGCAAGATGCTCGATGACAGCGACGACGACGTCAAAGTGCTTGTCGAAAAGACGGCGTTGCAAATCGAGCTGGGGCATACCACAATAACCTCCGTGCTTATAAGCGGGGAGTTCGTGCCGTACAGAAACATAATCAGGACGGTATTCGAGACGACTGTGACGGTGCCCTGCGAGCCCTTCCTCGACAGCCTCGAGCGCTCCATGCTCCTCTCCCGCGACGATAAGTCCAATCCCGTGCAGTTCGACATAAGCGAACGCCGCCTTTGCATATCGCTGGCGTCGGGCATGGGCAACCTCAACGAGAAGATCTCCGTTGTGACTGTCGGACCCGACCTTACCATCGCATTTAACGCCAAATACTTCACCGAAGCGCTCCGCGTGTGCGGAACGGACAGCGTTGTAATTAAGTTCAACAGTCCCGCGGACCCCTGCGTGGTGGAGCCGAGCGGCGGCGGAGATGACTTCCTGTACCTCATTCTGCCCGTCAGAATAAGCTGAAGGGGGCGCAATGAAAGCTATAGTAACGGTACTCGGCAAGGATAAAGTCGGAATAATCGCCGACATAGCCATACTTATGAAGGAATGCGGCATAAATATATGCGACATATCGCAGACGGTTATGCAGGAATATTTTACCATGATAATGCTCGTGGATCTTTCGGCGGCTAACGTCGATTTCGTGGATCTGCAACGGGAACTCAAAGCGCGCGGAGAGCAAATAGGCGTGGATATAAGGATACAGCATCAGGATCTGTTCGACTCCATGCACAAAATCTGACATGATAAACACAGGCGACATACTCGAAACCATCAGAATGGTGGACGCACAGAACCTCGACGTCAGGACGATAACGCTGTCTCTGTCCCTTCTCGACTGCGCCGATTCGGACGGCAAGAAGGCGGAGAAGAAAGTATACGACAAAGTAATGAAGCGGGCGGGGGATCTCGTCAAGGTCGGGGAGCGGCTCTCCTCCGAACTCGGCATACCCATTGTCAATAAGCGCGTCTCCGTCACCCCCGTCTCCATAGTCGGCGCGCCCTCGGGCAACTATGTCGGGCTTGCAAAGGCGCTGGACAAAGCGGCTAACGAAATCGGTATCGACTTCCTCGGCGGCTACTCGGCACTCGTACACAAGGACGCGACCAAGGCCGAAGAGGCGTTCTTACGCACAATCCCCGAGGCTATAAGCATAACCAAAAAAATCTGCTCGTCCGTCAACGTGGCTTCGACGCGCAGCGGAATAAACATGAACGCCGTCAGAATGATGGGCGAGATAGTCAAGGAGCTTGCGGAGAGAACGGCGGACGACCGCGCGATCGGCTGTGCGAAGTTCGTTGTATTCGCCAACGCGGTGGAGGACAACCCTTTCATGGCGGGTGCGTTCACAGGCCTCGGCGAGGGCGAAGCGACGGTCAATGTCGGCGTATCGGGTCCGGGCGTGGTCGCGGCGGCGCTTAAAAAGTGCAAGGGCGCGGATCTCACCACCGTCGCCGACGTTATCAAAAAAACGGCGTTCAAGATCACCCGCGCAGGTCAGCTCGTCGGTTGCAAGGCGGCGGAGATGTTGGGCGCGAAGTTCGGTATTGTGGATCTTTCCCTCGCTCCCACCCCCGCGATAGGGGACAGCGTAGCGGAGATACTCGAGATTATGGGGCTCTCCTCCGTCGGCGGTCACGGCACCACGGCGGCGCTCGCTCTCCTCAACGACGCGGTTAAGAAGGGCGGCGTAATGGCTTCGGGCATGGTAGGCGGGCTTTCGGGCGCGTTTATCCCCGTGAGCGAGGACGCAGGTATGATAGAAGCGGTTCGTGCGGGCAAACTCTCCGTGTCCAAACTCGAGGCAATGACGGCCGTTTGCTCCGTCGGGCTGGACATGATAGCCGTTCCGGGCGACACGAGCGCAGAGACTATCTCCGCAATCATAGCCGACGAGTGCGCAATAGGCGTCGTCAATAACAAGACCACCGCCGTTCGCGTTATCCCCGTCCCCGGCAAACACGTCGGCGACGAAGTAAGTTTCGGCGGTCTCCTCGGCAGCGCCCCCGTTATGTCGGTGAGTGACGTGGACAGTTCGGAGTTTATAAGACGAGGGGGCATAATCCCCGCACCTTTACATTCGTTGAAAAATTAGGGGGAAGGCACCTGAGCACCACTGATGACGCGCCTGCGTGAGCGGCGCAATAGGCGCGGTGATACGGGCGCGCCGACGTTCGCTTCAACTCGGTCATTTACCTATTTAAGTAAACTCCTTCGCGAAGCTCCGTCTCCCACCCGTCTGACCGCACCTCTCCGCCGCTCTC
>CANPYH010000073.1 GCA_947588325.1 uncultured Clostridia bacterium | reverse complement strand
GACATCATGGGGAGCATGCTCGCCGCCCTCGACTACCGAGGAGTCCACGACGCAATTCTCTTTAAGCACCGAGCCCGCGCGGAGTATGGACTTACCGCGAACGGAGCAGCCGGGGTATATCCTCACGCCAGGTTCGATGACCGCGTACACCCCGATATACACCGAAGTCGGATCGATTATCTCCACACCGTGGTCCATGAAAAAGTAGGTTATGCGCGAACGGAGAATGTCCGAAGCGTAGGTCAGTTGGTTGTAGTTGAACACGGTAACGAAATCGTCGTCGCCGGGCGTGATGATACGCGCCGATTGCAATTTCTCAGCCGTGCGCGCGTATTCGGTGCGGAATACCCACCCGCGCGGCATTCTCAATACATCGGCATTTCCGCGTTTGAGCGTGTTAATTACCTCGGCGACCGCAGCGCCCGTAATGAGCGGCGTGTCCGAGTATAACACGACGGTCACGGGCCGATCTCCGAGATGGGGCAATATAACGGGGAGAAGATCATCCCCCTCCGTATACTCCACACTCTCCGTCTCGTAGCCACGCATTGCGGCACGCACCCACTCCTCGAGAGTCCGCCCGAACAGATCGGTGTCGGCGTTGGGCTTGCCCGCTCCGCGACTCGTCCGCAGAATAATTACCTTTACATCATCATTCACCCTCATATTATATTTAATCGGCGGGTAGAAGTCAAGTAAACAGAAGGGACTATCGCTTTATCATTTATTAGCTCTTAAAAAGACCCTCGCCCAAATAAGTCTGACTTTTTGGAGCATGGTAAGGATAACCCATACGGAAAACCCTGCTTTACGAGTATATAATTACTTTCGGTTAACTAACAGGGCAATCCCCGCCATGTGGCTAATATATTGCTTTTCGCGTAGCAAGCAAGACAATCCCCGCAATATAGGTAATATACTGCTTTTCGTTTAACTAACATTGACAATCCCCTCAGGCGGACTTCGTCCGCCTGAGGGGATTGTCCTATAGTAATGCCAACGAAAAAGCACCCTATGCGTAATAGAGTGCTTTATGTTTATTTTGTCTTCTTGCACAAGCCCGAAACGAACCGATATGAGAGCGGCGGAGAGGTGCGGTCAGACGGGTGGGAGACGGAGCTTCGCGAGGGAGTTTACTTAAAACGTAAATGACCGAGCAGAAGCGAACGTCGGCGCACCCGTATCACCGCGCCTATTGCGCCGCTCCTGCTGTGGCGGTGCTATGCGCCTCCCCCTCACTTCCTTCTCTCTTTAAAAAAATCCCTCAACATCTTCGCACACTCTTCCTCCATAAAACCGCCTTCGGTTTCGGCACGGTGATTGAAGGTCGGGTTGTCGGTGAGATTAAGAACGGTGCCGCCGCAACCGAAACGGCGATCGAAGGCGCCGAAGCGGACGCGCTTGATACGCGAAAGGACTATGGCGCCGGCGCACATGACGCAAGGCTCCTTGGTAACGTACAATTCCGCGCCCTCGAGGTTCCAATGCCCGAGTTTTTTGCCCGCCTTACGGAGCGCAACTATCTCGGCGTGAGCGGTCGGGTCACACTTGGTCGTACGGACGTTGTGCGCACGCGCTATAATCTTGCCGCCAACGACGACGACTGCGCCGACGGGCACTTCGCTCTTCGCCTCCGCCTTCTTCGCTTCGGCAAGCGCCGCTTTCATGAACTTTTCAGCGCCTCCGCAAGTATCATCGGCAGCCATAAATTTTTCTCCTCCTGTGCTAAATCGGGTTCGGAAAGCGGGTGGGTTCTGTCCCCGCCCACTATCTCTATGGTAAGCGCGGATATGCCCAGCCCGACGCAATAGTCCTTGTAGCCGCCCGCACTGCCGAGATCGCCGTCCACCAGCGTGTAGCCGAGGTAAGCCGCCGCCATCTCGCCCAACTCCCTGTCGCGCGCAAGCGCCTCGCCCGTCTGCCCGAACTCGTAGTATATCTCCCGACCGAGCGCGTGGTAACTGACCGTCATAACGGGACGTATGCGACGGGTAAGCCGCGCAAGAGCCTGCGTTTCCGCCTCGCTCTCGGGCCGCTCCCCGATATATGACGCGGGTGCGGGCGTTGTCAGGTTACCCCTGCCGCTTCCCCATTTCGCGTCGAAATTACAATTTATATCCACGCCGCGGAGATTAGCCTTCCAGAGCGAGAAGTCCTCCCCGCCGTTTATAGTTATAAGCCGCCGAGCGTGTTCGGGAAATACGTCCGCACCCGTCTGCGCAAGCGTGCAACCGTCTGGGTTTGTCATGGGCAGAAAGTATATGCCGAGGGGCAGCTTCTCGCGTCGGAGCGTGAACGCTTGCCGAGTTACCAGCAAGGACGTTATCCACTCCCGAGCGTGCATTCCGCCCTGAACAATCATTTGCGCGCCATCTGTCGGGCCCAAATGAAAGCAGAGTATGTGCGCGCCCGTGATTGTGCGCCCGATACTCCCGCAGTCCACGCCCATGCGGCAAAGCCTGCAACAGTCCTGTCTCAAATCGTCGTATATATACACATACCGATTATATGCTTCGGACGCGTAATAATGCGCATGTATATTTGCGGAAATTACACACTTGCGTCGCCGTCATTACTTATGATACGCCGTACCGCCCGTGATGGTAAACGCGCGGTAGACCTGCTCGGCGACTATGAGGCGCATGAGCTTGTGCGGAAAGGTCATTCTGCCGAAGGAGACGACGGCGTCCGCCGCCCGCCGCACTTCGTCGGTAACGCCGCGACTTCCGCCGATTATTACCTGCACTTTGGGCGAATGCAGATATGCTCCGTCTATGAGCGAGGCGAACTCCTCGCTGCTTGCGACTTTGCCGCGAAGGTCGGTGAGTATCTTAAACCCGTCCATACGGCTCAATATTGCCGCGCTCTCGGTTGCCGCCGCCCGCCCGTCGTCCCTGCAATCGGGCAACTCGGTCACCGTCACGTCGCAGAACTTGCCCAGCCGCTTGATATACTCGGCTATGCCCGCGGTGAGGTAGTCCTCCTTGATTTTGCCCACGCACAGCAGTTCCAACTTTTTCATACCGCGCCCATCTTTGTCACGAAAGTAACTATCCATTGCGCGAGGCAGATAAGCGCCCCGGGCACAACCATTATCCAGGCCGACGACGTACCGCCCCGCTCCTTGGCGGACAGGTCGCATATTATCTCCCCGCCCGTCGGACGCTTTTCGGCGCAACCGCGGCAGAGGAAGTATATAGCCACAGCTCCCGCCGCCGCAAGCGCTACCGAGACGACGACGAACACCGCCGCCGACCACCCCGCGGCAAATACCTGCGAGAGCCAGAGGCTGACCGCCCCGTCGACAGCGGGGACGCAAAATACTATTCCGATAGTATTGCTTACGGCGTGTATGATAATCGCGGGTAGTACGCTGCCCATCTTAACCACCGCAAATCCCAACGCAACGCCGAGCAGGAATTGATACACCGTCTGCAATGGGTTGACGTGCATAAACGCGAAGAGGAGCGCGGTGACGATAACCGCGACGAAGTGGTTACCCTCCCGAACGCGGCTCTTACCCACAACGGACAGCGAGGACAGTACCGCCCCGCGGAAGAGCAATTCCTCTCCGATGGGCGCGAATATAATGGCCGAGACGGCGGTAAGCACCAGCGAAGTCACGCCGAACGTTGACGTGTCGCGTTGGTAGCCGCCCGCAAACAGCGCCTCGTTGAAGGCAAGCCCGATCCCCGAAAAGCAGGCGTAACACAATACCCCGATAAGCACGGCGACGAGGCACTTCCCCACCGTCGTCTTTTTGGGCGCGTAGGTCGCGCGGCTGTGAAAGACCTTGCAGGGAATTATGCACGCAACGACGAAGCAGACCTCTACTATGGCGGAAAAGGCGAAGTTAACCCACGCTTCGCCGACGTCGCTGCCCTTCGCGACATTCATAATAAACCCGAAAACAAGGGCGAAAATGAAGTAGAACAGCACCGCAATAACGTATGAGGCGGCGCCCTCCACTGCCGTGTATTTATTGATGGGAGATGTTCTCAAGAGTTCTTCTCCGACCGAGCGAGACGAAACCGAAGTTCGCCAAGCGGTTATTGTAGTTTATTCGCGGCCGACGGGCGGGACCGATTAAGTCGGGTTATCCCGCCGTTATCCCGCGTCTGTGCGGTTAATTACTGTTCTTCGTTTAAGTCGCGCTCCGACGCGTTACACTTCGATAAGCTGGGAGAGTTCGCGCTGCCCTGCCACCATAACGTCCGCCTTACGGGCGAGGTTATACCGCGAAAGCGCGTTCTCGACAGTGGCGAGTGCGAGCTCGGGCGTGTTATTCTCCTCGGACAGGTGGGCAAGCATAATCTTTGTAACGCCCTTGCCGACGAGATACGCCACGCTTTCGGCGCAATCGGAGTTGGACAGGTGCCCGCGAGCGCCCGCGATACGCTCTTTGAGCATGGGCGGGTATTTGGTGTTCGCGCGGAGCATGGCTTCGTCGTAGTTTGCCTCGATAAACACCGCGTCCGAGTCGGATATCGCTTCGAGGGTGGCGCGGGGCATAACGCCGAGGTCGGTTATAAGCGTAATCTTGCTCCCCTCGCTATAAAAGGAATAGCCGAAACAGGGTACGTCGTGCGAGACGGGGAAGGACGAAACGGTTATATCCCCGAGGAATACGTCGCCGCTGAACTCGTCGCAAAGCCCCCCTACCCGACCGCGGAGGGAGTTGCGCAATATGCGGTTATAGTGCAGGGTCATACCCCGCTTTGCCATACCGTCAGGGACGTAGCGAAGGTGGTCGGAATGGGTGTGCGTGAGAAAGATGTCGCGCGCGTCGCCGAGAAGGGACAGCGCGGCATTGACGCGGGTCAGGCATACGCCCATATCCACGACGAGGGAGGTTCTGTCGCTCCCCACGAAAACGCAGTTACCCTTACTGCCGCTCGCTATACTGCAAATCCTCAACGCCATACGGTTCTATTATACCAATGCGCGTTGACTTTGTCAAATGCGTGTGATATAATAGCGATATGTATAAGTGTGAGAATATTATCCGAACGCTGGCGGCGGGGATCGACGGCGCGCTCAAAAAAGTGGACGGCGGCGCGGTCGCGTTACTCGAAAGGGCGTACGCCGAAGAGACCAACGAGCGTGCGAAGTGGGCGCTCGGTCAGATTATCGAGAACGACAAAATCGCCGAGCAAACGGACAGTTACCCCTGTCAGGACACGGGCGTTGCCATGCTCTTTGTTAAGCTCGGCCAAAGCGCGACGTTTGACGGGGCGCTCGAGGCGTCGCTGCAAGAGGCGGTCAGGCGGGGTTACGCCGAGGCGCGTAAGTCCATAGCACACCCGCTTAACAGGCTCAATACGGGCGACAACACCCCCGCGGTGATCTGGTACGAACTCGAAGAGGGCGACGGGCTGGAAGTATCCTTCCTCGCCAAGGGCGCGGGGAGCGAGAACATGGGCGGCGTGCGCATGCTCACTCCGTCAAAGGGGCGGAAGGGCATAATCTCCGCAGTAACCGAGATAGTGCGGGAAGCGGGCGCTAACCCCTGTCCCCCGATATTCCTCGGCGTGGGCGTGGGCGGTACCATGGATAAGGCGGCATTGCTCTCCAAGCGGGCACTGCTCCGCGAATGCGGACGGGCGGCGACGGAAAGCGACGTTGCCGAGCTTGAGCGGGATATACTCGAGGCCGTGAACGGACTGGGCATAGGCGCGCAAGGTCTGGGCGGTAAACACACGGCGCTCGCATGCGCGGTGGAGACAGCGCCGACGCACATAGGAATGCTGCCCGTAGCGGTGCCGGTGCAATGCCACAGCGTAAGGCACGTAACGGTGAAATTCGGATGAAAACGACGGAAATAGACAATAATTACGACGTAACCAAACTCAAGGCGGGCGACGCCGTCTCCTTCTCGGGCATAGTGTATACCGCTCGCGACGCGGCGCATAAGCGCATGACGGAGGCACATGCGGCGGGTAAGGCATTGCCGATAAATATCGAGGGCGCGGCTATTTACTACGCGGGGCCGACCCCTGCGCGCGCGGGGGAGATAATAGGCTCGTGCGGGCCTACCACTTCGGCGCGTATGGACGACTATACCCCCACCCTGCTCGACCTCGGGCTCAAAGTCATGATCGGCAAGGGCAAACGCAGCGCGGCTGTCGTCGAGAGTATGAAGAAGAACGGGGCGGTCTACCTCATCGCCGTCGGCGGCGCCGCCGCTCTTATCAAGAGTTGCATTACCGCCTGCGAGGAAGTCGCCTACCCCGACCTCGGCTGCGAGGCAATCCGCAAACTGACGGTGAAAAACCTGCCGCTCCTGGTGGCGATTGATAGTAGAGGGATTTCTATCCTTCAATAATGCGCGGCGTAATGAGCGGCGCATAGCACCGCTGATACGCGCGAGCCGAGAACGTTATTGCTCGGTCACTTACCTATTTTAGTAAGCTCCCTCGCATAACAACCTCTCTCGCACGTCTGAGCGGCACTCTCCGCCGCTCTCGGATTGGTTCGTGATGGGCATGCGTAAAAAGATTTATTAAATGTATCAAGCACTCTATCGCGCATAGGGTGCTTTTGCATTGGCATTACTATATGACAATCCCCTCAGTCTGCCTGACGGCAGACAGCCCCCCTCGACTTCGGGCGGCCCACACGGGGCAGTTACACTCGAAGCAAGAAACAACACCTTTCGTAACGAAACAAGTTAAGTAACATATCCCCCCCCCCGAAAAGTCGGGCGCGAATGTGGCCGCCCCTTAGTAAGGGGGGCTGGCGCAACTTGTTGCGCCTGAGGGGATTGTCCTGTTAGCACATATTTTGCTACGCTTTCCGTACATACAAGAAAACATATAAGGAAAAGTCCCGTATGCTCATTTCTGAGCCATACAGGACTTTCCTTTATGGAGAGTAGAAAACTAAATTGTGTCTTTAATCACTCTTCTTGT
>CANPYH010000072.1 GCA_947588325.1 uncultured Clostridia bacterium | reverse complement strand
CTGCGCGCCGAGGATGCCGCGCGGAGGCCGGAGCTGCGGGAGAGTTTCGATCTTGCCGTGGCCCGCGCCGTCGCCCGTGAGCATAACGGGGCGTATTCCCGCCCGCTTGCACTTCATAACCGCGTCATAGACTTCCTCTCTCGGAGGGTCGGACATACCTATAAGCCCGACAAACTCCGTTCTACCGAAGCCGAGCGACTCGGGAG
This sequence comes from uncultured Clostridia bacterium, assembly GCA_947588325.1. Classification (GTDB taxonomy): domain Bacteria; phylum Bacillota; class Clostridia; order Christensenellales; family Pumilibacteraceae; genus Protoclostridium. The sequence continues at coordinate 6,865 of CANPYH010000072.1, read as the reverse complement.
AGCCGATCTCCCGCGCGCCCACGGCTATAACCCGAAGCCCTCTCGCGCTCATCTCCTCCGCCTTTCTCTCGGCGCGGCGGTCTCCGCACAGCGCGGCGACGCTCTCGAATGCGCCCTTGACTATTTCCAACACTCTGCCGCGGTAACTGACCCGAACGCTCATCATGCGCTTGACGTTATCGAAGGGCAGGACGGAGGGGCGGGTGAAGCGGGTTCGTCCGCAATCCGCCTCGATAATGGCGGCGTCGGTGGGATCGGCGGCGTTGTCCGTACACATGGCGGCGAGCGCGATCACGTCGGCAGAGGCGGGGGAGTAAGTCTCCGTCACGCTCATTTTGCCCGTCGTAAGCGTACCCGTCTTATCCGTGCATATGACGGATACCGAGCCGAGCGTCTCCACGGCGGGGAGTTTCTTGACTATGGCGCGGTTCTTTACCATTCGCCGTGTTCCCGCCGAGAGGACGAGGGTAACGGTGGTAGGCAGCCCCTCGGGCAGAGCGGAGACGGCGAGGGCAATAGCCGTCATAAACAGCGACATATTGGTAAGCTCGCTGTTGTGGAAAACGTATATCCCGAGCAGTCCTATAACGAATATTATGCAGCATATGCCGAGGGAGATAAGCCCCAATTGCTCGGAGAGTTTTTTGAGCTTGCCCTGCAGCGGAGTGAGCTTTTCCTTGCGGGTTTTAAGCATTGCCGCTATGCGCCCCATCTCGGTGTTGTCTCCCGTCTTTTCCACGACGGCGACGCCCCGACCTGAGGTGACCGAACAGCCCGAATACACGCGATCCCCCTCTTTCTTGTGCACGGGTATGCTTTCTCCCGTGAGCAGGCTCTCTTCGGATTGCATGGAGTGCGCGGATATAAGGGTGCAATCGGCGGGGATAACGTCCCCCGCATGGAGCAATACGAGGTCGCCCGGGGTGAGAAGGGCGGAATCGAGGACAATATCCTCTCCCTCCCGCCGAACCTTGCACGTCGACGCGGACATACTCTCGAGAGCGGCGAGCGACTTTTCGGCGTTACGCTCCTGAAAGGCGGAGAGCAGCGCGTTTACCAGCACTATAAAGAGGATAAGCAGCGGCTCGAACAGAGCTGCGACGGAGAAGTCGAGACAGGCGAGTATAAGCCCGACTACCGCCGCGCCCATGAGAATAATAAGCATGGCGTCTTTAAGCTGGGCGACGAAGCGCAGGAAAAAGGGCTTCGGTTTTGCCCGAGTGAGCCTGTTCTGCCCATACAGAGCCAGCCGCCGCTCCGCCTCTTCCGCGCTCAATCCGTTTGTGCATGTGCCGTATTTTTCGCAAACGTCCATATAGCAATTATATTTTGGGGCGGGGAAAATAAGAACGAAAAAACGGACTGTCCGTCCGCTTTTGCTCTGCCGTTATTGTTCAACGTCGCCCTCTTTTATACGATTATGCGCAGACGGCGGTTATTTCTTGCCGCCTTTGCCGCTCTTGCTCTTATCTTCGTTCTTTTCGTTATCGTCGTCGTCCTCTTCGGGGTCGTAGTCCTCCCACTCCCGTCTGCCGAGTTTTTTCTCCTCTTTGGACAAACCGAAGGGACTGCGGCGGGCGGCGTCTTCGATTTCCCGCTTTTTAGCCGCCTTCTTTTCCTCTTCGGTCTCGGGCGGAGCGTCGGGGCAGACGAGCTGCATGGTGCGGTTTACCCTGAACGTATAAGCGTAATACACCCAATCGGCGGCGGCATTCAGGGCGTAAAGCACAGCCACGATTATTCCCGTAACGTCCACGCCGAGGGTTGCGTTGTCGAGCAGTCCGTTATACAGCCCGCTGTAACTATTCACAAGCGATTCTATATAGCCGCTGCCCAGCGCGACATGGTAGCCTATAAGAAGGACTATCTGGAAGAGGAAGAGGGCGCTCGATACTATCGCGGTAATCATTATGCCGTTATACGACGTCCGTTTGAAGCCGAGAGTGGGGGCGGAAGTCTGCTTGACCTGCTTGCGGATCTTGAAGCCGTAAAAGCTCATAACCGCGCACACGCCCTGTGCAATGCCCACCAAAAAGAAGAGTATGACGTATATAGGCACGGTCGGACCCGCGTCCACCGTCCAGATAAGCGACTGCATTCCCGCCGCGAAGAATATAATGAGAGACGGCACCCAGAGGGCGGCGGCAACAATCGCCATAACGCTCGCACGCACGGCGCATTTGGCGAGGTATTCTTCGCCGAAGGGAGAGAGATAGTAGTTATTATTGACCTTGCGGCGGTTGTTGTTTCCGATTGCCATATCGTTATGATAACACAGATTGCCACGTAAAATCAATCGTTTATAGCCAAACGGTTGCTCTTTGTGCAAAATTGGTGTATAATAACACAAAAATTCGTCGGAGTTCAAAATGTTACAAGTCACGGGCGTATCCCTTCAATTCGGTCAGCGTATACTTTTCGAGAACGTCAATATCAAATTCACCAAGGGGAACTGTTACGGAATTATCGGCGCTAACGGCGCGGGTAAGTCTACCTTTCTCCGTATACTCACGGGGGATCTCGAACCGAACAAGGGGGAAGTATTTATCACTAAAAACGAGCGCATGAGCGTACTGCAACAGAACCAGAACGCCTATGACGACAAGACGGTGCGCGACACCGTTATGTGGGGACATAAGCGGCTTATGGAGCTTAACGAGCTGCGCAACGAGCTTTATTCCAAAGAGGACTTCACCGAAGAGGACGGCATGAAAGCCGCCGAATACGAGGCGGAGTTTTCCGACCTCGGCGGGTACGAAGCCGAAGCCAACGCCGACGCAATGCTCGGCTCCCTCGGCATATCCCTCGACCTCGCGGACACGCTTATGTGCGACGTCGACCCGAAGATTAAGGTTAAGGTACTGCTCGCGCAAGCCCTTTTCGGTAGCCCCGACATACTCATTCTCGACGAGCCTACCAATAACCTCGACGTCAAGACGGCAAATTGGCTTGAGGACTACCTCATGAACCTCGACGATACCTGCATAATCATCGTATCGCACAACCGACATTTCCTCAACAGCGTATGCACGCACATATGCGACGTGGACTACCACAAGATAACCATGTACGTCGGCAACTACGACTTCTGGTACGAGTCCAGCCAGCTGCTTCTCCGCCAGCAAAAGGAGGCTAACAAGAAAGCCGAAGCCCGCGCCAAGGAACTGCGCGAGTTTATCGCCCGTTTCTCCGCCAACGCCAAGCGGGCTAAATCGGCTACCAGCCGCAAAAAGGAGCTGGAGAAGCTGGAAATAGACGAGATTAAACCCTCCTCGCGCAAGTACCCGTATGTCGATTTCAAGTTCGAGCGGGATCTCGGCGCGGACATACTCAAAGTCGAGGGACTGTCCAAAGAGGGCTTTTTCAAGGACATATATTTCACCGTCAAAGAGGGGGACAAAATCGGCTTTATATCCGAAAACGGTAACACCCTCTCCATGCTCTTCGATGTGCTTATGGGCAAGGAAAAACAGGATAAGGGCACGGTTAAGTGGGGGAGTACGGTCATTCCCTCGTATATGCCGCAAAACTACGACGACTATTTCGACGGCGTGGACCTCACCCTCGTGCGGTGGCTGGATCAGTTCGCCAAACAGCACGACGAGGAGTTTTTGCGCGGCTGGCTGGGGCGTATGCTCTTTTCCAAGGAAGAGGCGCTCAAAAAGGCAAAGGTCATATCGGGCGGGGAAAAGGTGCGCTGCATGCTCGCAAAAATGATGCTCGAACAGGGTAACTTCCTCCTGCTCGACGAGCCTACCAACCACCTCGATCTCGAGTCCATAACCTCACTAAACAAGGGGCTGATCAACTTCAAAGGTCCCATCCTTCTCATATCCCACGATCACGAGCTGGTCCAGACGGTATGCACCCGCATAATAGACATCGAAGGCGGGCAAAAAGTGTTCGATAAAGACACTACATACGACGAGTTTATCGAGGGATAAGGGGGTAAAATTCATAACATGTCCCCGCTTTTCGCTTGATTTTTCGGGCGGGGAGTGGTATAATCTCAAACGAAATAAATAAATCGCGAGGCGTATAATCGTTCAGCCGAAGGTCGCACTTTCGGCTGATTTTTTTCGGCCTCAAAGGAGTAACTAATGCCTCAAAACCAATTCCAGCGAATGATCTTCGCGCTTATCACCGTGGTAATAACCGTACATGCGTATGTGTTTTACAGCCTCTTTGTAGTGAACGGCGCTACCCTTATGGCGGTGACGGGCGCCGCCTCCGTTCCCGATGCCATAGCCGCGAACGGGGGAGTGTATATGTTCGGCAACTATCTCCCCGTGTGGGCGGTGGTGCTTGTCGAGTTTGCCTTCGCCTACACCCTCGAAGTAGTCATGGGCAGCCCCTGCTCCTTCCGCTTGGTGCGGAGGCTCTTCGACCCGCAAAAAACCCACCCCGTACTCTTCGAAACGGCGATAATATGCGCAACCGTGGCGCTTATGTGCCCCTCCATGAGCTTTCTCGCCGCCATATTCTACTATCCCTACTACGGCGGTTTTAACTTCTTCGCCCTGCTCGCCGACTGGCTCAAACTCGTTTGCTTCAACCTGCCTTTCGCGTTCTTCACCCAGCTCTTCTTCATTCAACCCTTTGTTCGCACCCTGTTTAAGCTGATCTTCCGCAAACGCAAGACCGCGGCAACCCCTGCCGCCGACGAGGCAAAGCAACCCGAAAGCGAAAACGGCGGTGCAGACGGCGGGAAATAGACAGGATTACGGACTTGCTATTTGGTTATATTTTTATCTAAATCTGCGCGAAACCGTTGACATTTGCATTGTTACGCGTTATAATAGTGAAAATTCAGGCGGTTTACTATGGTAAAACGGATTCCATTTGTTATCACAAAAAAGGATATGCGCTCACAGTTTTCGAGCGATATGCAATATGAAAATTGGATCGCGGGGCAGCTTCGCGCAAAGAAAATCGCGAAAGTGCGTAAGGGGCTCTATGTCCTTGCCGACGTAACGGGCGAGCCTATGGCGACGAAGTTCGAGATCGCGAGCAAGATAGCGGACGACGCATTCCTCTGCTATCATTCCGCATTGGAATTTTACGGTACGGCGAATCAGGTATTCCATGAGGTAACAGTCGGGAGCAAGTCGCGGTTCAATCCGTTTACCTTCCTCAGCATAGATTATATCCGCAAACAGCCGAATAACGATTATGGTATTGCATATATCGAACAGGCGGGCGTGCGCGTCACCACGCTCGAACGCACGGTAATCGATTGTATCGACGACATAGACGCTTGCGGCGGAATTGACGAACTGCTCGGCGCGCTCGGGCAAATTCGCATTCTCGACGAGAAAGAACTGCTCGGCGCGCTCAATTCATATGGCTGTGTGCTTCTCTATCAGAAGGCGGGGTACATTCTGCAACACTATCAGGACAAATTCGGTTTTTCCGAGGAGTTCTTTGACGAGTGTAAGCGGCATTTGACAAAACAAGTTAAATATTTCTTAAAGGACGAATACGGCGAAGTGGAATACAATTCCGAGTGGCGGTTGATGGCGCCGAAAAATCTCATTTCGCGAATGGGTGGGGGATATTGATGGAATTTTCAAAGCAATATCTGAGTAGTTTGGCAGCGCAGACGGGCTTCATCAAGGAAACGCTCGAAAAGGTCTTGCGGCTTTCCGAAGTATTGCGTTTTATAAGCGCCGATTCGGTCGTTGACGGAAAACTCGCCTTAAAAGGCGGCACGGCTATCAATCTGACGGCAGTCGAACTTCCGCGGCTATCCGTGGATATCGACCTCGACTATGCGGAGAACGTCGCCCGCGAAAAGCTCCCTGCCGTTAAGGAAAAAATCGGCAAGCGCCTTACCGATTATATGTTCCGGGAGGGGTATTCGCTCATCGACACTCGGGAGTATTTTGCGCTCACGTCTTTTGTGTTCGGTTATATCAACTGTGCGGGAAACCGCGACAATATAAAAGTCGAGATCAACTATCTCGACCGTTGCCATATTCTTCCTCTCGAAAACAAGAAACTTCTGACGAAGGGTATCGTGGGCGGCATTGACGTTCTCACGCTGAACACGACTGAACTGTATGCAAGCAAGATCAACGCATTGCTTGCGCGCGCGACGCCGCGGGATCTGTATGACGTTTATTCGATGATAGAGCGCGGGATCGTGAGCAACGAAACGTTACTCAGAAAATGCTTGATATTTTACAGCGTCATTGCGGGCGGCTATTCGATTTCGGAGGTGAATTACGCCAATCTTCAAAGCCTGAACTTTTACAAATTCAAGACGCAATTAAAGCCTGTGATTGCCAAGACGGAAACTTTTGATATAGAAAAAGCAAAGGCGACTGTCATCGACTACTTAAAAGAATTGATCGTATTGACGGCGCGCGAAACCGAGTTCGTCCAAAAAATGAAGGGAAGAGTCTACGAACCCTCGCTCCTTTTCAGCGACAATGAGGTTGTCCAACGTATCTCAAATCACCCCGCCGCGTTGTGGCGCACGAGGGCAGCCGAATAAAGGTAAACGCCGATATAAAACGCTTGTGATTTTTATGCTTAAATATGTGTTATGATATTACGTATAACAAGAGATGCGGCGGAAAGACAACCAAAGAAAAACCTCCCACTACATGCGGAGGTTTTTATACAAAAAACGGCTCGAAGAGAACCGTTTTGCCTGCTCATATGAACATATATCGCGCGGGTTTATGCGCCGCCGAGTTTATCCAGCGCCGAGAATACTTCGCCGATATTTTCGTTGAAGGCGAGCTCGGCTCTGCCGTCGGCGTTCGTCCTCGACTTGTTGACGATGACGAGGTGCTTGCCGCGGAAGAAGTCGATAAAACTTGCGGCGGGGTAGACGACGAGGGAAGTGCCGCCGATT
>CANPYH010000071.1 GCA_947588325.1 uncultured Clostridia bacterium | reverse complement strand
ACTCGTTGCGGGGTCCGGGACACAGTCGAAAGTGTCCCGGAGTCTTTTGGTTCTTTTGGGCTCTACAAAAGAACACTTTTATTCGGTCTTTTTCAAGGAATGCTGTTTTAATTTTATAAGGAAAGCATAATCAAGAATGAGTATTTTTCCTTACCAATTCCCAACCCTCACCAAGTAAATAAGACCTTCACTCGTTGCGGGGTCCGGGACACAGTCGAAAGTGTCCCGGAGTCTTTTGGTTCTTTTGGGCTCTACAAAAGAACAATGTTTTATTCCGAAAAACTATGCTGTTAAAGTTGACAGAGATTTTTCACGGTGATATCATTATGAGCATGAAAGACCAAAGAAAATCCATAATAGTGAGAATGAAGCCCGAGATATTGGAAAAGCTCGGCAAGTTAGCGGAGAGGGAGTACCGCTCCATCAACGGCGAGATAGAGTATCTCGTGTCGCAGGCGGTGTGCGGAGCGGCGGGCGGTGCGTATGAAGCGGAATTTTTCGACAGTGCGAAGGCGTTTATATGGGACGGAGCGGCGCGGGAGCTAATACCCATGCGCGCGACGGATCCCGTTACGCTGGCGGACCTCAAGCGGTACGAGGAGGAAAAGCAGGTTGTGGTGGATAACACCCGCGCCTTCCTTCGCGGTTTGCCCGCGCAAAACGTGCTGTTATACGGCGACAGGGGGACGGGTAAGTCCTCCACCGTACACGCCCTTGTCAACGAATTTGCCGCCGACGGGCTTCGGCTTATAGAGGTAAAGAAGCGAGACATAATTACCCTGCCTCGTCTAATGAACGCAATATCGCAGGACGACGGGCTTAAATTCATAATATTCATCGACGACCTCTCCTTTGTGGAAGGGCAGGACAATTACAGCGAACTCAAAGCCGTGCTCGAGGGCAGCGCATTGCACCTCGGCAACGTGCTTATCTACGCGACGACCAATCGCCGCCACCTTATCCGCGAGAACTTCTCCGAGCGCACGAACGACATGCACGAAAACGACATGCGGCAGGAACAGTTGAGCCTTTCGGATAGGTTCGGCATAGTCGTCACCTTCGTCAATCCGAGCAAGACGGAGTTTGCGGATATACTCCGCTCCATACTCGCCGATCGCGGCATAACCCTGCCCGAAGAGGAGCTTTCTCTCCGCGCCGAGCAATTCTGCCTCGAAAAGGGCGGGCGCAGTCCCCGCGGTGCAAAACAGTTGGCGGGGATTATCGAGGCGGAACTCGGGCTTAAATAGGCCGATAAGGACGGGAGCATGGAGCAATTCAGGCATTCACATTCACTCGGGCAGAACTTCCTCACCGACGGCAACCTGCTTTCCGCCATTGTGACGGACGCGGGCGTAACGGCGGGGGACACCGTCGTCGAAGTCGGCGCGGGCATGGGCGCGCTCACGAGGCGGCTGGCAGAGAGCGGCGCGCGGGTATTTGCCTTCGAGATAGACGGGCGGCTCGCGGAGTATCTCCGCCCCCTCGAGGAGGAGTACCCCAACCTGACCGTAATAATGGGCGACTTTATGAAAGCCGACATGAGCGGGCTGTTCGAGGGTAAGTATAAAGCGGTGGCTAACCTGCCCTATTACATAACAACCCCCGTGCTGTTCCACTTTCTTGACGACGACAGGTGTACGGGCGCGACGGTTATGGTGCAAAAAGAGGTAGCCGACCGCATATCCGCGCCGCCGGGGGGAAAGGATTACGGCGTACTCTCCGTCTCGCTGCGGCTGTCGGGCAGAGCGGAAAGGACGAGGACAGTGGGACGGCAAATGTTCGATCCGCCGCCCAAAGTGGACAGCGCCGTCGTTCGCATAACCAAGACCGAGCCGATCGGGGATAAAGAGGGGGTTATGAAGGTGGTTCGCGCGGCTTTTGCAATGCGGCGCAAAACCTTGCTTAACTGCCTGTGCTCGGCAGGATATAATAAAGAGTCTGCTACGGCGGCTATAACGGGGATAGGACGGGATCTTTCCGTCCGCGGAGAGAGGCTGTCTCCCGAAGAGTTTTCGGCGCTTGCAAAATTCCTGCAATAGTGGTATCATAATAAAGTCATGGCATTACTCAAGAGATTAAAGGGGAATAAAGTCATATCGGCGGTGGTTAAGTGGCAGAATACCATGTGGTATCCCTTCACTTTCGCATTGCTTGGCGCGGCCGCCGCGCTTTTCGGCATATACGCCTATGTCCCCGTGTTCTATCTGCACATGGCAGGCGTGGTGTTCGCCGTGCTTTTCAACGACGACCTCAAGGTGTATTTCACACCCCTCTTGCTCATTTTTCCCTCCTTCGGCAAGGACGGCTTGTCCGACTTCACACAGGGAGTGAATAACGGTATGCCGTATATAGACCCCGTCGGCTTCGCGCAAATAATCGTCTGCGCGGGGATCATGATAGTCGCGTTTATTATCAAACTCATAGTGACGGGGGCGTTCGCGGATATCTTCCGCCGCCGCAGCACCTTCGGGTTCGGACTGCTCGTTTTCGCGGGGGTATGCCTGCTTAACGGCGTATTCTCCCCGTCCTGGTCGCCGATAGACCTTGCTTTCGGCGCGCTCGAAGCCATGAGCTTCACAATATTCTACTTCCTGTTCTCCGTCGTAGCCATGCGGAGCGAGGACGTTGCGGCGTACGTCTGCAAAGTCATGCTCATTCTCGGTTTCATGATAGCGGCGGAGGTCGGGGGATTATCGGGTATGCTCGCGGCAAGGGGCGAACTGTTCCGCGACGACGGCGTATTTATGCGGGACAATATAGTGCTCGGTTGGGGCAACTCCACAATAATAGCCTGCATGACCGCGCTGACCATTCCCGCCTCGATGTATGTCGCACACTCGCGCAAGAAGGGGACGCTGGCATATCTTGCCGCCGCGCTCTTCTTTATCCTCACCGTCTATCTCCAATCGCGTAACGCCGCTCTTTTCGGCGGGATCGCGCTGGTAGCGGGCGGGGTTATTTGCTGCGTTTCGGGCAAAAACAAGGTGGCTAACCGTTACTTCACCGTCGTGCTTGTCGGGCTGGCTATAGTCGCGCTCGGCTTCGTTTCGAGCATAGACGGGTTCTGGGAAAAGCTGTTCGGCTCGGGCTTTATGCATATCGGTTCGGGCAACAACGGTCGGTTCGACAGGTGGGCGGACGGGCTTAACGACTTCTGCCGCTCGCCCATATTCGGCGTGGGCTACCTCGACGGCTCGGTGCCTTTGGACAGCCCCTCTTGCAGCCCGAACTTCTACTATAACATGTACCACAATATCTTTATCCAGCTCATCGGATCCATGGGAATTGTGGGACTTATCGCCTTCCTTGTCCACTTCAAAAAGTTCGTCGAGGTCATATGCGACGACTTCTCCTGCGATAAACTGCTGCTCTGCCTTATGCCAATCATCATGCTGCTTATGTCCTTCCTCGATATATACTTCTTCCTCGTCAATATGCAGATATACTACGGAGCCTTCCTCACCGCGATAGAGAAGCGGAACATCGAGCTTCGCGCCGAGATCGGTAGTAGGTTTAAGACCGTGCCGTATGGAGCCAAACCCAAAGTCGCCGTGCTGTCCGTCAGCGCGAACGACACGGCGGAGCGGCTTCGGAGCGCTTTCGGCGAGGACGCGGCGGTGTATGGGATCGGTATCGCGGACGGCAAGCTCGTTCGCCGCGTGACCAAATCCATTGCGGCAACGGGGCTGTTCGGCTTCCTGCACGCACTTGCGCGGTTCATGCTCGGCGACAGATTGGCGGCTAAACTCTCCGTGCTTGCCTCTGCAAAACGGGAGAGGCAGGTTTTATCGGCGGGGGGATACGACGCGATAATAGCCACCGATTGGGCGAGCGCACAGGCGGCGGCGCTATTAAAAGGGAAGGACAGGCCGTACATAGCCACTCTTTCGGACAGGTTCGACGGGCGCATGAATGCCGACGTCGGCGACGCCGTTATTATCGGGGAAAAGGAGAGAGCGAAGGCGGAGCGGGTGAGCGGGTTTGCCTGCGGGAATGTGCGCGGAGCGGAGACTTTCGACGAGGCGGCGGCGCTGCTTCGGAGCAAGATAGCCGCTTTGCCGAGGGCGGAAAAGAGCGAACAGCTCGAATAGAGGAAAATATGTCGGAAATTTGTGAAATTCGCTTGACAAAATTATTCCGAAAATATATTATAATCATACGAGACAATGGTGTCGGAAGGGGTTATTTTGCCCTCCGACATTTTTGTTTGTAAGGGAATATAAACCTAAAAGAGGGCAATATGGACGAAATCGAGAGAGCCGCTATGCAGATCGACGAGAAGTACAAAGAGGGTAACGTCAGGATACCGTCGGGTTGTGCTATTTGCGGCTATTTTTCCAAGAAGGGCAGAGCGCTCCCCGCAATCGACGCGGTGGACGCAATGGCGTATATGCACGACCGCTCCAACGGGCTTGGCGGCGGCTTCGCGGGGTATGGGATATATCCCGACTTTCCCGATCACTACGCCTTTCACATCTTCTATGACGACGAGCACGCGCGGGAAGAGACGGAGAGTTTCCTCAAACTCCGCTTCGACATATCCAACATGGAGCGTATCCCCACGCGCAAGGTGTACGGAATCACGGGCGCGCCGCTTATCTGGCGTTACTTCGGGCGGTTGGAACCCGAGGTCAAGGCGCATACCGAGTTGGACGAAGAGGAGTACGTCTGCCAATCGGTAATACATATCAACACGCGGATAAAGGGCGCGTATGTATTCTCGTCGGGTAAGAATATGGGCGTATTCAAGGCGGTAGGCTTCCCCGAGGACGTCGGCGAGTATTACAGGTTAGGCGACTATAAGGGCTATTGCTGGACGGCGCACGGTCGCTACCCGACCAACACCCCCGGTTGGTGGGGCGGAGCGCACCCCTTCAATATCCTCAACTACACCATTGTGCACAACGGTGAGATCTCTTCATACGACGCCAACCGCCGCTTTATGGAGATATACGGCTATAAGTGCACACTGCTCACGGATACCGAGGTTATTACCTATATAATAGACTACCTCAACCGCAAGCGCGGACTTAAACTCGAGGACGTCGCGAAGGTAATTGCCCCGCCTTTCTGGTCGCAGATAGAGAAGATGGAACCGAAGGAGAGGGAGAAACTCACCACCCTTCGCAATATGTACGCGTCACTGCTCATAACGGGACCTTTCTCCATCATACTCGGGTATACGGGCGGCATGATGGCGCTTAACGACAGGCTCAAACTCCGCAGCATGGTGGCGGCGGAAAAGGACGACGTGACATACGTCGCGAGCGAGGAGTGCGCGATCCGCTCCATGTGTCCCGATCCCGACAGGACCTGGAGCCCCGCGGGCGGCGAACCCGTAATCGTCGAGCTGGAAAAGGAGGGCAGATAACATGATTAACTACATACAGCCCGACTATGAGGTGGTGCGCGACAAAGACCTCTGCATAAAGTGCAGGGTGTGCGTGCGCCAGTGCGCCAACGAAGTGCACCAATGGGACGCAAGGCGGGGCGTGCTTTTCGTGGATAACTCCAAGTGCGTGAACTGTCACCGCTGCGTAACCCTCTGCCCCGCAAAGGCGTTGAAGATAGTCAAGAGCGAACACTGCTTCAAGCCCAGCGCCAACTACACGGCGGAGATTATAAAGGACATATACCGTCAGGCGGATACGGGCGGCGTTCTGCTCTCTTCCATGGGCACGCCGAAGGACTACCCCGTATATTGGGATAAGATGCTCATCAACGCCTCGCAGGTCACCAACCCGTCCATCGACCCTCTCCGCGAACCCATGGAGATCAAGACCTTCCTCGGCCGCAAGCCCGAGACGGTTAAATACAGAGAGGACGGAAGTATTGAGGTGGAGAAGTTCCCCAACCTCGAACTCAAAACGCCGATAATGTTCTCGGCAATGAGCTACGGCTCTATATCCAAGAACGCGCACCTCTCGCTTGCCCGCGCCGCCGAAGAGCTCGGCACCTTCTACAACACGGGCGAGGGCGGCTTGCACGAGGACTTATATAAATACAGCCCCAATACCATAGTTCAGGTGGCGAGCGGACGTTTCGGCGTGCACGAGGACTACCTCAACGCAGGTCAGGCGATAGAGATAAAGATAGGTCAAGGCGCGAAGCCGGGCATAGGCGGACACCTCCCGGGCAAAAAGATCGGTCCCGAAGTATCGCGGACGAGAATGATACCCATGGGCACCGACGCCATATCTCCCGCACCCCACCACGATATATATTCCATCGAGGATCTCCGCCAGCTCGTATTCAGCCTCAAAGAGGCGACGGACTATAAAAAACCCGTCATCGTCAAGATAGCGGCGGTGCATAACATAGCGGCTATTGCCAGCGGTATAGCGCGAAGCGGCGCGGATATTATCGCGATAGACGGTATTCGCGGCGGTACGGGCGCGGCTCCGTCCAGAATAAGGGACAACGTCGGTATGCCTATTGAACTCGCGCTCGCCGCGGTGGATACGAGGCTGCGCGACGAGGGAATAAGGAACAACGTCGGACTTGTCGTCGCGGGTTCCATACGTTCGAGCGCGGACGTGGTTAAGGCCATCGCACTCGGCGCGGACGCGGTATATATCGGAACGCCCGCACTGCTCGCCCTCGGTTGCCACCTCTGCCGCAGCTGCCATGCGGGCAAGTGCAATTGGGGAATAGCGACGCAAAACCCCGAACTCGTCCACCGTCTCAATCCCGACGTCGGATATAAGCGGCTCGTCAACCTCATAACCGCCTGGTCGCACGAGATCATGGAGATGATGGGCGGCATGGGTATTAACTCGATAGAGGCTCTGCGCGGTAACAGGCTCATGCTCCGCGGAGTGGGATTGAGCCAGAAAGAACTCGACATTCTCGGGATCAAACATGCGGGCGAGTAACGCCTGCGACAGGTCAAGGAGACAGATATGAAAAGGGTATATGTAAACGAGGAATGGTGCCTCGGCTGCCGTCTTTGCGAATATTGGTGCGTATTCTCCTCTTCGGGAGAGAAATACTTCCCCTTCGCATTCGAGAGCGGAGCGCAACCGCCTGCGGGAATACAGATAGAGGAATATAAGGGAATAACCTTTGCGGTGAACTGCCGCCATTGCGAGGACCCGTTGTGCCTTAAAGGGTGCATTTCGGGGGCACTCAGCCGCGACGACAAGGGCGCGGTGGTCGTTAATAAGGTCAAGTGCATGGGCTGTCATACCTGCATAGCGATGTGCCCTTACGGCGC
>CANPYH010000070.1 GCA_947588325.1 uncultured Clostridia bacterium | reverse complement strand
GAGTATTATTATACCCGATTTTTATCTTTTTTGAAATTTTTTCCAAAAAATTTTAAAAATTATATTGACAATTCACGGTGCGATTGATAAAGTGCGCTCACTCCGTCTCTACATAGTAGCCGAGGTTGCTGTCGGGGTAGTAGTGCACGGTTACGGTCTCCCCCGCTCTGTACTTAACGGCGGTATAGTCGGAGACGAACCTGCGCTTGAACCGATAGTCCCTGTCGAAGTATTCGAGGTAGAGCTTATACTCCGCGCCCTCCTTCGTCCGACGGGTAGAAACCGAAGTCACCGTCGCCTTGCACACCTCTCCCCGCTCGATCACGTCGCGTATCTGCTCGGCGCGAGGGGGCATTTTGCGGAGCTGGACGCTCGCTAAAATTATCATTGCAACGCCCGCCAAAATGAAGAAGGTGCCGAAGAAGATTATCAGGTAGAAGAGGAAGGTGACCGCGCCGAGGTTATCCCCGAGATACACGACGTTAAGAAGCACAAGGCCGAGGGGCAGTAACACCACGCCGAGCGCGAGGAGCACAATCCCGCGGCGGAGACCGATTGTCGGGCTGGCGTCCGACGGCGGTATCGGTCTGCCGTTTTTATCGCAGAGAATTTGTTTGCTTTTGGAAGACATAAGTACCTCCATAAGATGATTTTCAAAAAAGAGACGGGCCAGTTACACTGTTGCGCGGCTGACCCGTCAAGAGGGAATAAAGGGGCTGATTATTTGACCTCGTTATCGAGAGCGGCAACGCCTTTCTCGCCCGTGCGGACGCGCATTACGTCCTCGACGCTCGAAACGAAGATCTTTCCGTCGCCGACCTTGTTGGTGTTGAGCGCCTTTTGTGCGGCGGCAACGACCAGACCGGGATCGACCTTGGAAACGACTATATCAACCTGAACTTTGGGCATGAGGTTGACGGGAGCGGTTACGCCGCGGTATTGCGCGGTATGTCCCTTCTGTACGCCGCAGCCCATGACGGGGGTTACGGTCATACCCTGAACGCCTATTTCAGCCATTGTGTCTTTGAGTGTGGTGAACTTATCCTGGTTGCAGATAATGGTCACCTTGGTGTACTTCTCGCCTGCCGCGGGTCCGATCGTCGCGGGTACTACGCCCGTAAGATCCGCCGCCTTGCCCTCTTCGCCGTATACGGGAGCGGAGGGAAGGAAGTCGGCATAAGCCGAAGCAAGTCCGTGTTCGGAGATATCCAGACCGGCTATCTCGTGCTCGGGAAGGGCGCGGAGACCGTTACCCGACTTAACGAGGTGCATAACCTTGGGAAGATATTTGATAGCGGCGAATACGCCCGTCATCAGCACGGCAGTCCAGGCCATTACGCACACAATGCCGAGCATCTCCCAGCCGAAGATCATGGGCGCGTCGCCCGCAACTCCCGCGAAGAAGAGTCCTGCGCCGTAGCCGTATGCGGGGTTAGCGAAGAGACCTGCGCATACGCCGCCGAGTACTCCGTTGAAGCCATGGACGGCAATCGCGCCGACAGGGTCGTCAATGTGGAATACCTGATCCACAAGGTTGCAGGCGCCGACTACGAGGAATCCCGCGAGTATGCCGATTATAGCCGCCGCCCAAGGGTCTACCGACGCGCAAGGCGCCGTTATCGCGACAAGTCCCGCAAGCGACGCGTTCAAGCACATCGATACGTCGGGTTTCTTGTTGAGTACCCAGGTGAAGAGCATGCACGTAACGGTTGCGACTGCGGGCGCTATCGTCGTGTTGATGGAGATAAGCGCCAGCTCCTCAACGCTGCTTGCCGCCGCGCCGTTGAAGCCGTACCAACCGAACCACAGCACGAATACGCCGAGTGCGCCGAGAGTTATGCTGTGACCGGGGATCGCATTGACCTTGGTAACCTTGCCGTTCTCGTCACGCGTGTACTTGCCGATACGGGGTCCGAGGAACATCGCGCCGATGAGAGCGGAGATACCGCCGACCATGTGAATAACGACAGAACCTGCAAAGTCGATGAAGCCGTGTTGAGCAAGCCAGCCGCCGCCCCATACCCAGCCTGCCTCGATGGGATATACGAAGAGGCTGATAAGAGCGGAGTAAACGCAATATGCGCTGAATCTCGTACGCTCTGCCATTGCGCCCGACACGATGGTCGCCGCCGTCGCGCAGAACATGAGATTGAAGAAGAAGTTAGGCAATTCCGCTGTGCCCATGGTGAACAGCGTTTGCGGAACTCCTATAAATCCCGCGACTGCGTCCTGACCGACCAGCAATGAATAACCTATAAGCGCGAACATTACGGTTCCTATACAGAAATCCATAAGGTTCTTCATGATGATGTTGCCCGCGTTCTTCGCTCTCGTGAATCCGGTTTCGACCATTGCAAAACCGCATTGCATGAAGAACACAAGACAAGCGCCCATCATGAACCATACACCTCCGCCTGAGCCGAAGATATTGGTGTCCATTTTTTTATCCTCCTGTAAATTTAATACGGAATAATAAGTCCCCTTTATCCCTTCTTAAATTTTCCTCGGAGGAAAACTTTTCGTCGCGCATATACGCAACTTTCGAATGTTTATTTAATAAGGATTTCCTATGTTCAGTCCTGATAGAACAACATATCCCCATACGACGGAAGCGGCCAGTAGTCCGAACTGATCAGAAGTTCCAGCTCGTCGATGGTGGCGCGGAGTTCGTCCATCTTGGCAAGCACTACGTCGTGGAGGTAGGTTGCGCTCACCGAAGCCTCTGCCATACCTGCGGCTTCGAGGCGGAGAGATTCGAGCTCGTTGTTCTGCGCGTATGCCTTATCGACAAGACGGCTGGACTTGTAGAGCACGCTGCCCTCGTAGTCATAGGACATTTCAAGCGACTTCTTGTTCTTGATGGATTTGGAGAGTACGTTCATGAACTCGACGCAGGCGGGCAGTATCTGCTTTGCCGTCATCTTGTACATGGTGTGCGCTTCGATATTGATAACCTTTGCGTACTGCTCGAGGAGTATCTCCTTTCTCGCCTCGCACTCGCGCTGTTTGAATATGCCGAAGTGTTCGAAGAGAGCGACGTTCTCGGGGCGGGTGTAGTATTGGAGCGCCTCGGGCGTGGACTTGATTTCGGGAAGTCCGCGCTTCTTGCTCTCGACTTTGATCCACTCTTCTGAGTAGTTATTGCCGTTGAATACGACGGCTTTATGCTCGGAGTAGGTCTCCTTGATCAGCTTACGCACCTCTTTGTCGAGGTTCTCGGGCTTTACCTTGGAGAGTTTCTTTACCATTCCCTCCATAGCGTCGGCGACGGCAACGTTTATCATGACGTTGGGGCAGCCTATATTAAGCGCCGAACCGAGGGCACGGAACTCGAACTTATTACCAGTGAAGGCGAAGGGCGAAGTTCTGTTGCGGTCGGAGTTATCCTTCTCGAAATCGGGAACGGCGCTGACGCCGATAGCCGTCTTGCCCGCGCCCGACTCCTTATACGTCTTGCCTTCCTCAATGGCGTCGAGAATGGCTTTGAGGTGGTCGCCGAGATATACGCTTATGATAGCGGGAGGCGCTTCGTTCGCGCCGAGACGGTGGTCGTTACCCGCCGAAGCGACGGAGAGACGAAGGAGATCGGAGTGCTTATGCACAGCCTCTATTACCGCCGTGACGCTGAGAAGGAAGAGCAGGTTGTTCGCGGGGTCCTTGCCCGGGGAGAGCAGGTTTATACCCGTATCCGTCGAGATCGACCAGTTGTTATGCTTGCCGCTGCCGTTTACGCCCTTGAAAGGCTTCTCGTGGAGCAGGCATGCAAGCCCGTGCTTTTCCGCCGTCTTTTTCAGCACTTCCATCATGAGCAGGTTGTGGTCGGTCGCTACGTTTATGGAAGCGTAGACGGGAGCAAGCTCGTGCTGGCAGGGCGCGACTTCGTTGTGGCGGGTCTTGGCGTTTACGCCCAACTTCCACAACTGCTCGTCAACGTCCTCCATGAACTCCATAACGCGGGTGCGAATGGAACCGAAGTATTGGTCCTCGAGTTCCTGACCTTTGGGCGGAGCGGCGCCGAAGAGCGTCCTGCCCGTGTATATGAGGTCTTTACGCGCGTTGTAAAGCTCCTTATCTATGAGGAAGTATTCCTGTTCGGGTCCGACGGTGGACTTAACCGAAGAGCACTTAACGCCGAGTATGTTGGCGAGTTTGGTGGCTACTTCGCTTATTGCGCCCATCGAGCGGAGAAGGGGGGTCTTTTTATCCAGCACCTCACCCGTGTAGGAAATGAAGCAAGTGGGGATATAGAGCGTCGTACCCATGACGAATGCATAACTCGTCGGGTCCCAGGCGGTGTAGCCGCGCGCTTCCGCCGTCTCGCGCATGCCGCCCGAGGGGAAAGAGGAGGCGTCGGGCTCGCCCTTGATGAGCTCCTTGCCCTTGAATGTCATGATGACGCTGCCGCCCGGCTGGGGGTCGATGAAGGAGTCGTGCTTCTCTGCGGGAAGTCCCGTCATGGGCTGGAACCAGTGCGTGTAGTGCGTGGCGCCCTTTTCGATCGCCCAGACCTTCATCGCCTCGGCTATCTCGTCGGCGAGTTTGGGGGAAAGCGCTTTGTCGCAGGAAATCGTAGTTTTGAGCGCCTTGTAAGTTTCCGCGGACAAGCGATTTTTCATCTCTCTGTCGTTGAAGACCATGCTTCCGAACAATTCGGGTACGTTTAACATATTGATTCTCCTTTGAAATGGTTATTTGCAAATAAAATAAGGCGCTAACGAAAGATAGATTCGTCAGCGCCTTTGCTGTTTTATACCTGTATTATATTCTTGCTAAAAAAATAAGTCAAATATTTTCGCGCATTTTTTAACATTTTTTTATTGTCAATCTTGCTTGACAAAACGCATAAGCGCGCGTATAATGACTATACTTCGGAGCGGACGAGGCCGAGTGCCGACCCACCGCGCCTAAACTATAAGGAGGCCGAAAAATGGCTATCACTAAAAAACAGTCGGAAATGGATGTTGAAAAGTGGCTTAAGAGCGAGCAGGCAGGCCGCGACATGTGCGGCGAATTCGAGTTCTGCGGCAATTGCGACAAAGAAGTCGAGAACCCCTGCGCAAAAGCGCTCTCCGCTTACAACAAACAGAAGAAGGCAGAGAAACCTGCTAAAGCTAAATGCGCGACTAAATGCTCTGCAACAAAAAAATCGGGCAAGAAAGCATAACGCTCCGCCCGTGCAAATGATGGTGAACGCCGATTAAAAGTCGGCGCTTTTTTTATTTATCCTTTCCCGCCGCGTTTTTATGCGCATAAAGCTCTCCGACAGCCGCGATCGTCGCGCTTACCACTCCGCCCGACACCATTATAATCCACAGCGGATGCCAAAGCCCGCTCACCGCGCCTGCCGTTATGAAGGCAATCGTGCACGCCGTCATAATGATACCGCTTATTCCTTCGCTGTACGGATTTTCCCCCGCCGAGACCTTTTTGGCGTTCCTCACTTTATCGAACAATGGGAAAGCCGTTCCTATTATCCCGCCCGACATAACGGCGTCCGCAATTATAACCCAATACGGGTTCCAGCCGACGGTAAAACCCACGATGAGAAAGGCGGTCAAACCGCAAACGGCAATAACGCAATAAGTAACGGTTGCCGCCACACGCAACGCCGCATTGCCTCGGACAGGCTCCTCCTCGCGCGCGCTGACCGTTTCCTGCCCGCCCGCCGTATAGCCTTTAAGCAACTCGTCTATGGTCACGCCTAAAATTCCCGACAAAGGAACAAGGAGCGAAGTATCGGGCATGGATTCCCCGGTTTCCCACTTGGATACCGCCTTGTTGCTTATGCCGAGTTTGTCGGCAAGTTCGGATTGCGTCATGCCCTTTTCCTTTCTGCGCGAATGAAGAAATTCCGCGAAATTATTATCCCCCTCCATATATACCTCCTTCTTGTCCATACATAACACCTCCTTTTTTACTATCATACATTCCCTTGCCGCTTATTGCAATAGAATAAAGTCGAATATCGGTAGAATTTTCCAAAATGTACGGTAATCCGAGCGTGATTTTTCCCGAAAAGTAAAAAACACCGCTCGCGATGTGCGCTCACGGCGGCGGTGTGTTCGAATGCGTTTTATAAAAGTCTGCGTAGTTCGCTTTTCAGCCAGCGCACGTCGTCAATCCGCCCTATATCCACGGTGAGCAGAGGCAATTGTGCGTCGGCGCATATTGCGCTCACCCTCTCGTCGCGGAGTTTGCGGTCGTCGCGGGAGTGCGAAGCGTCGTTAAGCTCGATGGCAAGCAGCGGCTGAAAGGTGGAGGAGTCCACGAGGCAGAAGTCCACAACGCGGAACAGCTCGCTCCTGTATCCCCCGCCGCTCGTCTTATCCACAAGCGCGTTCAGCGACATTTGCGGGAGCAGCGTGCATTTGCGGAGATCGAGCACGGAGCAGAGATTATGATATAACCTCACCTCGGGCGCGGTCATGATGGATCTCTTCTTGCGGTACTCCGCCCCCTCGGGCAGTATCGACTTATCCGTTTTAGGGCGCTTAACTATGAAGAATATCAAAGACAGCAGCGCGGCGACCACTCCCACAGCGAAAAGCACCCAGCGCAGGTTCTGCACGTCGGGGTTATCCGTCAGCGCAAACAAAAAGGATAGGGCGGCAATTGCCGCGCCTATCACAAAAACCACGAGATAAGTACTCCGTTTCATCCTTTGTTTTCCTTATTGCCGCCGTTAGCGTTGTTACCGACGTTCTTGCGGTGACGGTTATCGTGGCGGTGCTTATTGTGCCCGCCGCCATGCTGTTGCTGTGCGGTCTTGGGCATGATCACGATATAGCGCGCGGGATCCCTGCCCTCGCTGTGCGTAACAACGTCGGTGCGGTTAGCGAGAGCGGCATGGACTATGCGGCGGTTTGCGCTGCTCATCGCCTCCATCTCCACCCGCTTGCCCGTCGAAACCGCCTTGTCTGCGGCGTCGTTCGCGCTCTTGACAAGCGTCTCGGTCAGGTGTGCGCGGTAGCCGCCCGCGTCGAGGTTGATATGGACGTATCTGCCCTCGTTATCCCCCGTCGCAAGCACGGCAAGGTGCTCGAGCGCCTCGATAGTCTCGCCATTATACCCGACGAGTATTTCGTCCGTCGCCGTGAGCTTTATGTTGAGTTCGCCGTCCGCCCTCTCGCAAACGCAGTCGGACTCCGCCCCCATGAGCTTGGTTATCTCTTTAAGATATGCCACCGCCTTTGTCTCGGCGGCTTCCAACTCATCGGGCGTGTGCTCGGGGCGAGCGTTGCGCTTATCCTGCCGCCCGCTCTGCTGTGCGGGTCTGGGCTGCGCCTCTCCCTGCGCCTGCGGTTTGTCGCCGCTGAGCGACGCGTTAAGCTCGGCGCGGAAGTCGCGGGAGAATGCGGGCTTCGCCTGATCCCGCTTGCCGCCGTTCTTATTAGCCTCGGCGATCGGCTTATTGGGCTGCGCGGGCTTCTTATCGGG
>CANPYH010000069.1 GCA_947588325.1 uncultured Clostridia bacterium | reverse complement strand
CGTCGCCTCTTTGACGCGTATTATGCGCTCGCTCACCGTTATGGGGATCTCGACAAAAAGTGTGGGATCAGCCGCGCCGGGGATAAGCGCGCGTATGTACTTAACGTCGGTAGTCAGCGGCTCGTCCTTGTGCGTCCAGTCGGTGAACATGTCCGAGGTTATGTCCTGCGTTGTGCCGTCCGTCATGTTGACCGTCACGACAAGTCCGCTTATGTCGAATACGTCCTGTTCGAGATAGGTCGTCTGCGGGTAGGTCTTGATCTCCTTGACGGACAGCGGCGCAAGCGGCACTTCGGAAACGGTTATATCCACGTCGAAGGTTATATCCGTGTCGGGCACCTTTACCGTTATTTCAGTCACGTCTACGGTGAGAGGCTCGTCCTTGTGCGTCCACTCTTTGAACTCCGTCGAGTAGTACTTTCTCGTCTTGTTATTGGAGAGGTTAACGGACGCCACAAGCCCGCTGATGTTGAAGGTCTCGCCTTCCTTATACTCCGTCTTATCGGGCGGGGTTACGATGGAATTAAACGAAACCACTGTTATGATATCGTCGTCGTCGGGCGGAGGCGTTTCGCCGCATGCCGCAAAAGCGAAGATGCTGACGGCAAGTATCATGCTCATTACTGTGCAAATCACTTTCCCTTTCATAGTTTACTCCTTATCCTTTTCGGAATTTTTATTTTCTTTATCTTTAGCCGCCTTTCTCCCCTTCTTCGCGGGTTTGAAAGCGCGGAATACGAACCAGCCAAGCCCGAGCACGGCAAGCGTCTCGACTATTGCCAGCACCATTATCCACCATTTGAACGAGGGCGTGACGATTATGTCCGTAGTCTCGTAGTTGGGGTCATACTTCTTCGCGCGGTAGTAGCTGTTGCAGAAGGAGTACAGCGAGTTCTTGACCGAGCGTTGGAGAAGGTATACGTCTATAGGGTCGTCGGCGGAGACTTCGGCTTTGTTCGCCGCACTGCCCGAGAAACGAAGGTCGTTGCCCGCGCGCATGAGGTTAGCCGTTGTGCGATTTCCGCCCGTGACGTTATAGTCGGTTATGACCGAGCCTTTGAACCCCCACTCTTCGCGGAGTACGCCCGTATTCAGTGAGTATGAATACCCCGTTATAACGCCGCCTATGTTGTTGAAGGAGGTCATAATGAAGTTCGCGCCCCCTTCCTTGACGCACCGCTCGAAGGGTTTGAGGTAAATTTCCCGAAGCGTCCTCTCGGTGAGCCAGGAATTGTAGTTTCTCGGGTTCTTGCCCGGCGTGGAGCAGACGAAGTGTTTGACCGAGCATTGCAAGCCCTGATCCATCAGACCCGAGACGACCTTTGCCCCGAATATGCCCGAAAGCAAGGGATCCTCGCCGAACTGCTCGAAGTTTCTGCCGTTATATGCGTGGCGGGTAACGTCGACGGCGGGAGCGTACATACCTATAACGCCCTGCGCGCTCACTTCCTTACCCATTGCCAGCCCCACTTGCCGCGCGAGTTCGGCGTTAAACGTCTGCGCAAGCATAATCTCCGCGGTAAAGCCGCTGACGTTCTTCAGCTTATCGAAGGAGAGCGTGGAGTTATTCAGCCCCTGCGGTCCGTCGAACACCATGTCTACGGGCTTGCCCACCGACTCCGCCGCAAGCGTGCCGCAACTGCACCGAGCCACTATCGTCGCAAGCTCGTCGAAGGTGAGCTGGGATACAAGCTCCTCCCACTCCTTGGCGTCGTAGTCCGCGCCGAGTTTCATTATTAACTCTTCGTTGGGTACGATAGTGTTTCCGCTCGTACGGTTAAGGTCCGCAATCGCCGCTTTGGAGCCGTTCTCGAGGGTGAAGAGCAGGTGTTTGGTCTTAGTACTCCCCGTCTCGGGCATCTGTACATCGCCATAGTAATACTCGTCGAAGGTGACCGCCTCGTCGCCGCTGCCAACGGTGAGATTCTCGATACCGTCTTGCGACACGTTGCACCCGACGACGCGCGCCGCCGCCCTTGCCGTCGGGAATGTCCCGACGAGATCGGCGCGGGAGAGGTAGGTTATCTTCTCGTTGCCCTCCGCACTGCCGTCGATGGGCACGCCGTACTCCGCCGCCTCGCCCGTGAACCTGTTCTTAACCGCGCCGCCCGTAACGGGGTCGGTCTCGAACTTAAACCCTTCGTCGGGAATGCGGAAGGTAAACTCCGCGCCCGCCGCGTCGTCAACGGTGTGGCTGTCCTTGCGAAGCTGCACGGTGTACTGACCGCCGTCCAGCTCATAGCCCTTGAAGCCGTTTTCGTTATCGTCGTAGCAGTCGTAGCTTGCTATATCATAGAGGTTGAACTCCATCGTAACTATCCGACTGTTGGGCTTGTCCTCTCCCGCCTCGCTCTCGGGATAGAGCGTATCCGTCTTGCCGAATGCCGCAAGCACCACGGCGGGTTTTTCTATCTTGCCCTTTTCGTAGGGCGCGGAGGCGTAGACCTGCAAAACGTCCTTGCCCGCCACCGAACCCGTGTTCTTTACCTCGACGGAGACGCGTATTTTTGCCGACTTATTCCCTATCACGTCCCCCGAAGTCAGCGGGGTTTCGCTGTCGCCGACGATGTAGCGGACGGACTGCACGGTGTGGGAGAATGTGGTGTAACTCTCGCCGTAACCGAAGGGCCGCCACACGACTTTATCGTAGGTAGTGCCTATGTTCTCGAAGTACTTCTCGGCGTACGCCGTCTCATACCAGCGATATCCGACGTATATATCCTCGGCGTAGATAAGCTGTATGCCGTTGGAGGTGAAGCAGAAGGCGTTAGCCCAGGTGGGATCCTTGGTCGTGTCATACGGGAAGGTTGCCGCGAGGCGGGCGGAAGGGCTGACCTTGCCAGCGATTATGTCCGCAAGTCCCGCCGCCCCCGATTGACCGGTGTAGGGGCAGAACAGTACGGCGTCAACGTCCTCTTCGTCGAGTTTGCCCAGCTCCATAACATTGGAACTGTTCACTACCACAATGACTTTGGAGAAGCTCTCCATGCAATAGTCGAGCATTGCCTCCTCTCTCTGGGAGATTTGCGCGGCGTTGCGACCGTCCTTGTCGTTATCCTCATACGTCACCGTCCAGGGCGCGTTGAAGGTGTTGGACGAGGTGTCCATGGAGTTGGCTATGTCGTCGGTGTTCTCGCCTGTGAAGCGGGAGATAAAGACTATCGCCGTCTCCGACCAGGCCTTTGCGTGGTTGAGTATACGCGCGGAGTCGGCGCTGTGCCACCAATCGGGCGTGGGATTGGTCGTTCTGCCCTTGAAGTAGTCGTAGAGGGTGTTATTAACCAGGAACCCGACGTCCTCGAGCGCCTTTTTGGGATAGAGTATATCCTCTTTGGCGGTGGAGATAGAGCCGCTGCCCTTGCCGAAGGCAAAGAAGCCGTTGGTGTCGTTGTCCGTACCGCCTATGCCGAAGATGTTGACGTAGCAATCTTCTTCGTCGTCGACGTCGAGGGGGAGCGCGCCGTTGTTTTTAAGCATAACCGTGCCTTCGTCGCCGACAGTGCGAATGATGGAGTCGGAAGCACCCAACACTTCCGTCGAGTTGGTCGTATCGTACTCCACCTTGTCGGGGCTGAGGTGGGACGAAATTTCGCCCGCATGCAGGTAGCATATGTAGTCGCCGATTATAAAGGCGACGATAACCAGCAGCAGGCAGGTTATGGAAATAATCTTTTTGAGTAATCCCTTCATTATCTTCTCCTTTTTAGTGTAAGCCTATTTCGGTTGTACGATACCACACCTCCCCCGCCATTTCAATAATTTGCTCGCGAACGTCGGTTATAAAAGCGTGAACGTTAAAAAGCGCACCTTTTTTTCGGTGCGCTCCTTGCCTTTTGCCGCTGTTCTTACGCTTTTGCGGGGAATACCATATTTAGTGAGAACATGCCGTTATCCGTGTCTATGGACATCTCGCCCTTATACTTGCCGACAAGATAGCGTATGCTTTTCAGTCCTATCCCGTGATACTCGCGGTTTTGCTGTTTGCTCGTCACGGGCAGTCCGTCCTTAAACACCAACTCCGCATTGCAGGTGTTCCGCACGTTGATTATTGCGAGGGAGTTATGCGCGCGGACGGAGACGTTTATAATGCGCTCTTCGGGCGGGTAGTCCTGCACCGCCTCGATGGCGTTGTCGAGCATGTTGCCGAACAGGACGTAAATATCCGAGTCCTTCATAAAGTTCATAATCGGTCCGTCGGTTATACAGGACAGTTTAATATCCTGCTTACGGCAGAGCGCGCTCTTCTCGGTGAGTATGACGTCGAGCGCGTCGTTGCCCGTCTTGAATGCGGAGTCGTAGACCTCGATCATGCCCTCTATCTCCCGCACCGCCGCGTTGCCGTCGGACATATCCCGTATGCGGTGTTTGAGGTCGTGGAACTTCATGTTGATCATGTCTATGTTCTCTTTGCTCGTCTCGTATTGCTGTCTCTCGCGGACGTGTATGCGCTTAACCGTTTCCAGCTCGCTCTCGGCTTTTATGCGTTTGGGCAGTTCGAACAGCAGGATCATGACGAGTACGCAGCAGATTATGTTATATACGTGCGTCATAACCACGGGGAGACGGCTCGCGTCGTCGGGAACGAGATAGGTCACCACCGAGCTTATTATCGCGTCGAAGAGAATGATGATGAAGGAGACTATGACCATGTATGAGTTCTTCATCTTGTCGGGCAGTCCGCGTTCTTTGGAGCCGTAGAGAATATATGCGGCGGCGTAGATAATAATAAACACCGAGAAATACACAAGCAGGGCGAACGCCGTTACGCCCACCGAGGATGACTGTTCGACGGTCGGCGCGCCATAGAAGTCCGAGGACACCTTACCGTTGAGGTTGGCGAGGATATTAAACAGCTCAAACGACTCCTGCGAAATGTGTTGGACGGTGTAGCCCGCTATAGCGCAAAACATTATGTCTTTACCCGAGCCTTTGTAACATATACGAAGTACGCCTATTCCCACGGCGAACATGGTCAGGAAGAGCAAGGAGCTATACCAGGCTGTAGCGTAGTAACCGGGCACGAGGGGAAGAGCGAAGGCTATGGCGATACTGCCGAGCAGGCACAGTGGCATTTTCAGTGAGAAATGCTTGGCTTTTTCGAGGTTAGACGAAAATAGATGCTCGGCAATAAGCAGCTCGATCATGAATACCGTTTTGTACCAGAACAGTGGTTGTGTTATGTCGTAAGCCATACCAAGCCGCAAGCCGCCGTCAGCCGAATAACTCGGCAATACGGAGCATTACCTCCCTTCTCTTTCTCACGCTTATTTGCAGCGACGTGCCGTCAACGTTCACGCTGAAGTCCTCGACGGAGCGGATATACCGCACGTTTACGAGACAATAGCGGCTGACCTTGATAAAGCCCAGCCCGACAAGCTCGCTTTCGATATCCTTTAACTGCCCGTTCGCGCGAATGGGCTCGCTGCCCGTGTGGTAAAAGACGGTGTGGTTGAGCACCTCTACATACCGAAGATCGTCGGGGCTGATCCGCACTATGCCGTTTGCCGTGCGGACGGTGAGAGGGGCTACCTTGCGCGCTAACCGCGAGACCGCGCGCTTCAACGTTATGCGGAAGTTGTAGAACGTGACGGGTTTGACTATGTAATCGAGCGCGTCCACCTTGTAACCCCGCACGGCGAACTGCGCCATATCCGTGACGAATATGATTATCGCCGTCTCGTCGTTCTTGCGTAACTCCTCGGCTATCGACATACCGTCGCGATCGGGTAAGCCTATGTCCATAAAGACAATATCAAACCCCTTCTCCGCACTCTCGGCAAGGAATACCTCACCCGAGTCGTATGTATTCACCGAGTACCCCGCGGCGGACAGATCACTAAAATCCCGCTCCTCCGCGCACCGCTCTATGTACCGCCGTAACTCCTTCGCGGCACTCTCGTTGTCCTCGACAATGGCGATCCTTATCATACTTTGCCTCTTATATTTTGTTATATCACACTTCTTTTTATTAGTCAATATGTTTTTTTGTAAATGGTTTTGCGGGGGGAGAACCGTTTTTTCAAAAAACGGTTCTCCCCCTGCACCCCCTTCCCCCAAAAACTCAAAAAACTTTTAATTTTTATTTTTTGTTATGGGGATTGTCATGGTAATTCCACCGAAAAAGCACCCTCATAGGGTGCTTTATACATTAAATCATCTTCTTGCACCAGCCCACAACGAACCGATATGAGAGCGGCGGAGAGGTGCGGTCAGACGGGTGGGAGAGAACCCCCGCAGGGAGCTTACTAATATTCCGTAAGTGACCAAGGAGGATGTTCTCGGCGCACCCGTATCACCGCGCCTTTTGCGGCGCTCTACTGTGAAATGATGCCGGCCATACGGTAAAGCTCCTTCTGAAACTTCTTCGGCATAGAAAGAGCTTCGTCGATGTCCATATCGATTATTTTGGACTTGGAGATGCCGACGACGCGGTTACCGATGTCCTTCTTGAGAAGTCCGACGGCGTGGTAACCGAACTGGGCGCCGAGGACGCGGTCGCGCATACTCGGGCTGCCGCCTCGCTGTTGGTGACCGAGGACGGTGGCGCGAATGGAGAGGTTAGTCTCGCGTTGCAGGTAGCGCATGAGTTCGTCGGCACCGCAGACGCCCTCCGCGAGGACGACGAGGCCGCTCGTCTTACCCTTTTGCGACGCCTCAATCAAGTTCTTCTTAATCTCCGAGAAAGTGCGGGGTACTTCGGGTATGATTATCATCTCCGCGCCGCCCGCTATACCCGTATAGAGCGCGATATCCCCGCAATGTCTGCCCATAACCTCTATTATCGTGAAGCGGTTATGCGACGAGGAAGTGTCGCGGATTTTGTCTATCGCGTCGATACAGGTGTTACATGCGGTGTGGAAGCCGAGGGTGAAGTCGGTGTATGCGAGGTCGTTATCTATCGTGCCCGGTATGCCCACGGTGGGAAAGCCCTTGTTGCTGAGCGCCTGTGCGCCGCGGAAGCTACCGTCGCCGCCTATAACCACGAGGCCTTCGATTCCTTCCTCCCGCATATTGGCTATGGCTATGTCCTGGCACTCGGGTTTATGGAATTCCACGCAACGAGCCGTCCGAAGTATGGTGCCGCCGCGCTGAACTATATCCGACACGCTGCGCATATGCAACTCGCGGAAAGCCTTGTCGAGTATGCCCTGATATCCGCGTTCCACGCCGACGACGGACATACCGCCTACCAGCGCCGTACGCACAACCGCGCGGATCGCCGAATTCATTCCCGGCGAATCACCGCCGCTCGTTAAGATAGCTATTCTTTTCATAAGTTGTCCTTTGCGCCCCTTACGCGCTCTCCCCCTATACCGTATTATACTATGACTTGGCAAAATGTGCAATTATTTTAAGCAAACTTTTTTTCGCCCCGCTGCATTTTCTACTCATACCGCAACGAGCCTGACGTTATTCTCCCCGATCACGCTGATAAGTTCGGCGTTAGCGGCGGGAGCGTCCAGTCGAATCTTGGTGCGGAAAAGCTCGTTAGTCTCGGTGTCCTTTATATACAGCTCGTCGCTGCCGGGGTAAGCCGACGCTATCTCGATTATATCCTCCATCAAGGGGTTACTCTCTCCGCCCGCGATGTAGCAACAGATCCTATGC
>CANPYH010000068.1 GCA_947588325.1 uncultured Clostridia bacterium | reverse complement strand
GGGCGCGTATTGCAAGTGTCCGACCAGCTCGCCGAGAGCGGACGGAGTGGGGATAACGTCGTCGTCCATTATCCACATATAGTTGTAACCCGCCTCATAGGCGCGCTTGATACCGCTGTAAAAGCCGCCCGAACCGCCGCAGTTCACGCCCGTATTCAGGTAGGAGACGGGATACTTCGCGACTGTCTCTTCGGTGCCGTCCGTGCTAGCGTTATCCACGACGAGGATATCGAAATCGCGATATTCCTGCGCCAAAAGCGCCTCTATGCACCGCGACAGCATTTGTCTCCTGTTATGTGTGACGACTATTGCGCAAACCCTCATTGCGTTACCTCTTCCAAATCTCACCGTATAAGCGGAAAATCTCTTGGGCGTTTCTCTCCGCCGTAAACTTCTCCGCCGCAGATCGCCTGCCGTGAGCGGCAAACTCCCGCGCGATCTCCTTGTTCTCCAATGCGTAGTCGAGTTTTTCGAACAGCGATTCGCTGTCCCCCGACTTATATAACAGCCCGTCGCCCTCGCCTATAAGCTCCTTCGTGCCCGCCGTGTCCGCGCCTATGACGAGATTGCCCGACAGCATTGCCTCGACGGTTATTCTGCCGAACGCCTCCGCCCGCGAACATATGCAGGCAATATCCGACTGCTTGTACAGTTCTGCGACGTCCTGCCGCCTGCCGAGGAACTTGACGTTATTCTCTATCCCGTGCAAAGCGGCGAAAGAGCGGAGCGCGTCGGCGTACTCTGTGGTGTCGTTGCCTACCAGCCACAGCTCGAACGCGTCGCCGTACTTCTCTTTAAGCCGCACAGCCGCCTCGACAGCCTGTCCCTGTCCTTTGTATTCTTCGATAGTACCGACGCACATAAGCACCGCTTTGTCCCCGCAAAGTACGGTCTTATCCTCGCGGAGGAACACGCTCGTATCTATGCCGTTGTATATCCGCGTTACCCTGTCTTCGAAT
Organism: uncultured Clostridia bacterium; assembly: GCA_947588325.1. GTDB lineage: Bacteria > Bacillota > Clostridia > Christensenellales > Pumilibacteraceae > Protoclostridium. The sequence continues at coordinate 6,782 of CANPYH010000068.1, read as the reverse complement.
ACAGGGGCATACTTGCCGAGTATGCTGTCCGAAATAGCGACAAGCCTGTCCGACTTCGCCATGAGCGCGTAACCCTTTTTGCGGCCCACCATGGTGCGCCGTTGGTCCTCTTCGAGGAATTCGCGGATATGCCAGACGACGGGGATACCGAGCTTTTTCGCGGCAATCGCGCCGACATATGAATATGAGGTGTTAATGTGCACGAGGTCGAACTTCTCCTGCCGCATAAACTCCTCGATGGACTTGATCGCCGCGGGGTTGACCTTGCGCATCCGCTTTATCTTGCGCTTTCTCTCCCTTTTCGGCGCGTCTATGGGGATTATCCAATTCTCCGAGTCTATCTCGGTATATTTCAGCTTTGCCGCGCGGAGCAACTCGGCGCCGTCCCCTTCGCAGGGGAGCAGCACCCAGACGTTTAACCCGAACTTATCCCGCAAAATGGTGCAAAGCGCGGTCATGCTGCGGAAAGCGCCGCTCGTAGCGTCGTTGTCCGAGGCGACGAAAAGCACCTTCTTGCCCTTCTCGGTGAGGGGCAAGCCGAGATATCTCTCCCAGAACTCCGAGTTTTGCACCTCGGTTATTCTGTGATTGAACTCCCGCGCGACGGCGGGGAGTTTTTTCCTCGCCAGCTTCTTCGCCTTGCGGTGTTTCAGCCAGGCGCGGATAGCCAGCCCGAGCTTTTTCTTGTATGTTATAACCTTGTCCTCGGTGGGCAGGTACGCCGAAACCGAGCGATATCCCCGCACGTCGGCGATGGTGTTATCCCAATATACGACGTTGCGCCCTCTCTTGGGAGCGAGTATCTGAGCGAGCGCCGCTTTCATGAGGTACTTCCTTGTCTCGGGCTTCGGGAAACCCGACGAAGCGTGTGCCGCCGCCCTTATCCCCTCGTCCGCCTCTTTCCAAGCGACGTTCTCGAACAGTCCGCTATGCACGGACGAAGGGTCCGCAGTCTTGAAGCTGTCGAAGCCCTTGCAAAAATCGATAATGGCGTCGAAGGCGTTTATCGAGCGGGCGTAGTGATATTTCAAAGTCTCTCTGCCGAAGCTCGAGATGTATATGTGCGCCAATGCCGCCGCAACGTCGGGATTGACCTCGGACAGCATGATGAGCTTATTGCGCACGTCGTAGTAGTCGGTTTTGGCGTTGACCAGACCCCTTTTGTAAAGGTGCCAGACGTTTATTCCGTTAAGCGTTATGACGGGCAGACCGAGACGGAGACAATATTCCACGTCGTCCATGTGGAAGAACACGGGCAAAGGCAGATTGACCGCGCTGACTTTATCAAAGGGAATACAGCAATAACACCAGGCGTTATAGTTGAGGTCATACTCTTCTTCGTTAAGCGCGACGTTAAGCGCCTCGCGCATGTCGCTGTCCCGCCTGTTGAATATGAAGTGATCCGTGTCCCACTTCGCCCCGCTCTCGAATTGCAAATACTTCTCGTCGGTGGCAAACATCGCCCCGCCTATTATGCTGTCCTCATGCTCGGGAAGAAGTAATGCGAGCAGTGATATATTACGCGCAATAGCCTCGGTATCCAGCACAATGTCGTCGTCGAGGAAGAGGAAGTTGGTGAAGTCCTCACCCGAGCGCAGCGCCTCCATAAGACAGCGGGTAAATCCGCTCGCCCCGCCGCGGTTCTCGTTGGGCGTGACGAGTATGTTCTCGTCGCAAAGCTCCTCAGCGGGCAGCGTGCCGCCGTTATCCGCCACAAAAACCTTTACCGCGCCGCGGAGTGAGCCGCCCGCCGAAAGCGCCTCGGCAAAGCGGCGAAGATTGGCGGTTATGAACTCCTCGCGGCGATAGGTGCATATCCCCACCGCAAGTTTTACGCGATTAAGCGGCCGAGCGGGCAGTGTCGAATATTCCCCGCCGAGCAGCGCGCAGCCCTCGCCGAGCGCGGTGAGAGTAAAGTAGAACACACCCTCTTCGTCCAGGGGCAGGGCGCACTCGAAGTCGCCCTCCGCCGCCGCCTCGCCGACGCAGGTGCGGACAAGCTCCCCGCCGCGCACCGCCATGACGTAAAGTCCGACGGCGAACCTGCCTTTGAGCCGCAATGTCAGCGTGGCATTATCCAATCCCGCGTATGTTTTCCACTTGGAGAGGGAGAAGCTGTTGAAATAGGTATCCGCCGAGAGATATCCGCCCTCGGCAAAAACGGCGCCGCCGTCCAAGGCAAACCCGACGCCCTTATAATACATTTCCACTTCGCCGCAAATATCCCCTTTCGGGAAGGCTAACCCATGCAGACGAAAACGATCACCCATGTTATTGCTCCGCTTTGTTTGTTATTTTGTAGTGCTGCCGAAGCCGCCCGTGCGAACGCCCTCCGCCTCGTCGTCGTCGGTGAGGTAGTATGCGAGGAATATCCCCTGCGCAAACGCCTTGCCCGCGTCGACGAAAAGGTCCTTATCGCTGCGGTTGGTCATCTTGATCATGATGTGACCTTCGTTCTCCGCGCCGAAATAGTCGGCGTCGATTATTCCCACGGTGTTATCCAGCGCGAGTTTATACTTAAACCCAAGCCCCGAGCGCGGGAATATGGCGAGCACGCGATCCCCGTCCATTTGACAACGGATACCCGTCGGTATCTTCACCGTCTCCCCCGCCGCAATACCGAGAGGAGAGGGCGCGAAAAAGTCGTAACCCGCACTGCCCGCGGTCGCACGGCGGGGCAGTATAATTCCGTCGTATACGTCGCCGTCGCCGCCGTCCGCAACGAACCGTTCTTTCGATACTTTATAGAACTTTGTCATTCTTCCTCCTTGCCGAAGAAGCGTTTATTCCACTCCTCTTCGGTGCATAACTCTTTATATCCCGACTTGTATTCCTTGTGCAATTTTCCGTAGCCGAAAAGCAACTTGAAGAACATCTTCTCCGCTCTTCGGCGCAGTTTCCCCCGTCGCTTGCCGTCGTACTCGCAGACGTAACCCACTTCCTTCTCGCTGTCGTATACCACCACTGTCCGACGGAACCTCGTCCTCTTCGCCACAACCGACTTTGCCTCGATAACGACGGGCTTTTTGCGGCAGAGGAAGGAGGGCAGGAAGTTTTCGAGGAAGGTCAGTATCCTGTTAAAGACGGCAAAGCGCGCCTTTTGGGGCTTCTCCCGACTCGGCATGGGTCCGTACTTATCTTCCAGCTCTTCTTTTTTGTAATACTTGGGCTTAACGCTCATAACCTCGGCGTTAAGCTTTTCTACGTCCACGCCCTTGTAAAACTCGATACCGCGACAAAAGTCGTCGTAGCCGCGCAGCATCATCTCCGCCGTGTCGTATTCGCGCAACGACAGTTCCCGCGTGACGCGGTACAGCATGAGCGCGGCGAGATAGAACCGACCTTTTTTGTAAAGCATGGCGTTTGCCGCCGTCGAGTTTCTGCAAGCGTAGTACGCCGTGGCGGGGCTGTTTTTTACCGCAAAGCCTTGGTGCCACACGGATATGCCGCTGCCAAGCGCGATACCCTCCGCCGAGCGTATGCCGTATTCGATATCGTCGCCCTTGACGAAGAAGGGGAAGGGCAGTCCGTGCTTTTCCACGGTGGAGACGGGCATACACATATACCACCAGGCGTTATACGTCGCCTTGGACTCACGCTCGTCGAGTATCAGGTTTTCCCGCTTCGTCAGGTCCACCCCGCTGTTTATGGAGAACACCCGACCGCCCTTGAAAAACGCGCCGTTCTCGTGCTGCATACAAGGCTCTTCGAGGGTGAGCATATTCCCGCCCACCGAGGCGTTTTCGTATTTTCCCGAGAGCAGGGACACGAGGTTATACGTCCGTTTAAGGGTGCCGAAGTCGAACACTATGTCGTCGTCCATAAGCAGGAAGTGCGTAAGCGACTTATCCTTGCAAACCTCCGTTATTCCCCGCGTGAACCCGCCCGAGCCGCCGAGATTTCGGTTGCGAATGACGGTGTAGCAGTCGGACGGGGGCAGGTCGAGGGTGCCCGCGTTGTCTATCACGAAGACGCGGAAGCGATCCTTCCACTTCCCCTCCATGCCGCGGATAACCGTTTGGATGTTACGCTTGACGTACTCCTCGCGGCGATAGGTGCAAATGACGACGCCGATCGACGTTTTCCGTCCCTCTCTGTCGCTCTCGTACCGCCCGCCCTTTATAATCACGTCGGACTCCGCCTTGATATCGAAGTACAGATATCCCTCTTTGGGCAGTGCGGAGAAGTCGGTCCTGACCGATATATTCCCCGAGGCGCGGTGCGACGACAGCGTCTTTACCTTGCCGCGGCGGGTCTTGTTATATATAGTAAGCTCGAACTCGCCCTCCGCTTCAAGAGTGAGGGTGACTTCGCGAAGCCCGCAATACTCGGCGTACTCAGAGCAGGGGAAGAGGTTGAAATGGCTGTCAAAGCTCACGCTCTCGCCGCGGGGAAGGAACAGCGAATTACCCGCCCGCTCTGCCTTTCCGTCATAGAGCAGCGGCTCCGCCCCTTCCACGGGCGCGTCAAGCATAAGGTCAAACAAAATCATTCGGTATACCCCTTCACGCAAAGAACAAAACAGTAGTGCGCTGTTTTGCTCTTTCCCCATTGTTTATTCAGCTTCGGACGGCGAAATTCCCTCGCTCATCAGTCCGAATAATTGACTACTTGGCTGAAATCCACCGCTTTAAGCGACGCGCCGCCGATAAGTCCGCCGTCTATGTTCTTCTGTGCCATGAGATCCTTGACGTTCTTCGGGTTCATGGAGCCGCCGTATTGAATGCGGACCTTGTTGGCAGTCTTGCGCGAGGAGATCTTTGCAAGTACGCTGCGGCAGAACGCGATAGTCTCTTCCGCCTGTTCGCTCGTCGCCGTCTTGCCCGTGCCGATTGCCCAGACAGGCTCGTAAGCCACGACCGTTTTGGCAACCTCTTCCTCGGTCAGCCCCGCAAACCCTTCGACTATCTGCTTGCGGATAACCGACTTGGTGCGGTTCTTCTCCCTCTGCTCGAGCGTTTCGCCTACGCAAACTATGGGTTTAAGTCCCTTTGCCAGCGCGGTCTTGAGGCGCTTGTTCACGCTCTCGTTGGTCTCGCCAAAGTATTGACGGCGCTCGCTGTGTCCGATAATGACGTATTCCGCGCCCGCTTCGAGGAGCATATCCGCGGAGATCTCGCCCGTGAATGCGCCCTTTTCCGCCCAAGCGACGTTCTCGGCGCCGACTTTGATATTCGTTCCCTTGCAAAGAGCGGCGGCGGTCTCTATGTCCGTATAGGGCACGCAGATCGCGACTTCGCACTTTGCGTTGGCGACGAGGGGCTTAAGCTCTTCGATAAGCACTGCCGCCTCCGCCTTGGTCATGTTCATCTTCCAGTTTCCTGCGATAATGGGTTTTCTTGCCATAATAAACTCCTTTTTTCTTTGGGCGTAACTTGCAACCCGCCCATACCGTTAAGTATTATATAACAAACGGAGACGAATGGCAACACTTTTCGCGCGGTTTATCCAAAAGCATGAATTTTGTGGGCAAAAACCGCTATCTTCGGCGCGGAATGGCGGTTTATTCTCATAGGTTATTGACATATTCCGCGCGCGGGGGTATAATAACGTTAATCGGTGTGATTTTGGCGAATACGGGGCGGCACGAATGAAGTTCATCAAAAAAGTTTTATCCAAACTGTTCGGGAGAACGACATTTACTTTCATAGCCATATTCTTGCAAATAGGGTTTGCTTTTCTTTTGAACTACCTTATAGACAGAATGATGAGCCGCGTCAACGTCACCTTCGGACCCTTCACGCTGTCGGGGCTGCTCACCGTCGGCGTAAACCTCATTATCTCGGTGTTCTTCGTCGTACGCATTGTCATACGCGACATGTCCTCGGACGCAAAGGTGAGCTGGATAATACTCTTCGTCGTTGCGCCTATTGCGGGCGCGATAATGTATCCCCTCTTTTCCTCGCGGTACTTCCCGCGCAAACAAGCCAAGCTCTATGCCGACGCTCGCGAGAGGATTAAGGAATACACCGAATGCGATCGCGACTATGCGGACATACTCGGAGAGTGGGCGGGGCACAGCCGCTATCTCTATAACGTCGCGGGGGCTATGCCGCACCGCTACTCCGACGCCGTGTATTTCGAGACGGGCGAGACCTTTTTCGACGCCCTGCTCGAGGAGCTGGAAAGGGCGGAGAAGTATATTTTCATGGAGTATTTTATCGTGGACTACGGCGTTATGTGGAGCCGCGTCGAGGAGATATTACTCCGTAAGCTCAGACAGGGCGTTATTATCAAGCTCATGTACGACGACTTCGGCAGTCTGCCGCACGCGGGTCCGAACTTCTGCAAGAAGATGCGGGAAAAGGGCTTCGAGTGTCACCGCTTCAACAGGTTCACCCCCCTCGCCACGGCGCGGCACAACAACCGCGACCACCGCAAAATCACGGTCATTGACGGGCGCGTGGGCTTTATGGGCGGAACCAACCTCGCCGACGAGTATATCAACGTCAAGCACCCGCACGGTCAGTGGAAGGACGCCTCGCTCATGATACGCGGCGCGGCGGTACAGAACCTGATCACCCTCTTCGTCTCGCTGTACGAGATACCCAATAACGGACAACTCGGCGACATTTCGCAATTTATTCCCAACTACTATGAAGATTTCGGCGAAGAAGCGGGAATAATTCAACCGTTCGGCGACGGACCCAAACCCGCCATGCCCGACCACATAGCCGAGAACTGCCTGCTCGAGATGATTAACCGCTCGACAAAGTATATGTACGTCATGACCCCCTATCTCATTCTCGACAACAACCTGCAGTCCGCACTTCGAGCGGCGG
>CANPYH010000067.1 GCA_947588325.1 uncultured Clostridia bacterium | reverse complement strand
CGGTGGACGGCGACGGCGCGGCGGCTATGCGATACACCGAAGCCCGTCTCACTCCGCTCTCCCTCGAACTCCTCCGCGACCTCGATAAAGACACGGTGCGGTGGAGCTGCAACTTCGACGACACCCTCAAAGAGCCGGATATGCTCCCGGGCAGGTTCCCCAATCTCCTCGTCAACGGAGCGACGGGAATAGCCGTCGGGCTTGCTACCAACATACCCCCGCACAACCTCGGCGAGACGATAGACGGCGTTTGCGCTTATATAGACAACCCGCGTATCAAGCTCAAGGACATGATGAAGATAATCAAGGGTCCCGACTTCCCGACGGGCGGCTATATTATCGGCGGCGAGGAGCTTGTAAAAGCGTACGAAACGGGCAAGGGCAAGATTACCATTCGCGCCAAAATGCACATCGAAGCGGACGACTACGACAAAAAACTCATTGTCATCGACGAGATACCATATCAGGTCAACAAGTCCTCTCTGCTCGAGAGCATACTTAAACTCAAAGAGGACAAGAAAGGCCCGCTGACCTACATACAGGACATAACGGACGAATCGGACAGAAACGGTATGCGCGCCGTTATCAAGATCAAGAAGGACGGCGACGTCAAAGCCATTCTCGATATGCTGTATAAGGGCACCAACCTCTCGACGAGTTACGGAATAAACATGGTGGCGATAGCCGACGGCAAGCCCCAGCAAATGGGACTGCTCGATATAATCGCATACTACACCGACTACCAGCGCGACGTTATCATTCGCCGCACCAAGTTCGACCTCGAAGCGGCGAAGAAGCGCATGCACATACTCGAAGGTCTGGTTATCGCCGTCAAGAATATCGACGAGGTGGTCAGGGTTATCAAGAACAGCAACTCGACGACGGACGCGAAGGAGCGTTTGCGTAAGCGGTTCAACCTCTCGGATATTCAGGCGCAGGCAATACTCGATCTCCGCCTTGCGAGACTGACCCACCTCGAAGTGTATAAGTTGGAAGAGGAGCTTAAGCAGGTCAAAGCGCTCGTGGAGAAACTGCAAGCCATACTCGGCAGCAAGAAATTGCAGATGGAGACGATAAAGACCGAGCTTAACCAGATTAAAAAGGCGTACAAACGCCCCCGCCAGTCCAATATTCTCGACGACGTCAAGCAGTTCAGCGTGACCGATATGTCCGCGGGTAAACCCGTTGAGGACGTGGTCGTGGCGTTTAACGCTCTCGGCAACTTCAAGAAAATGTCCAACAAGAGTTTCGGGCTTGCTACCCGCGACTTCACGGATAACTCCACCAAAAAGGAGATCTGCCCGAAGATTATCAGGACGGATACCGACCACAGAATATATTGCATGACTAACCTCGGCAACTGCTACAAAATCGACGTTGACGATATCACGGACGGCAAGTGGAGAGACGCGGGCATCGAGTTCAACAAGCTCGTCAAAGAGTCGGTCAATGGCGAGAAACCCATCTTCATATCCCAGATCGGCGAAACTCCCGAAAAGGGCAACCTGCTCTTCTTTACCAAATACGGCATGATCAAGAAGTCGTCCTGGGCGGATCTGAACGTCGTTAAATCGGCATACCAGGTGTGCAAGGTGAATGAGGGCGACGAGATAATATCAATCGAGCGCGAAGAACCGGGCAGCTCGCTCATGTTCGTGACTGCGCGCGGCATAAGCCTCAACGCCGATATGTCCGATATCCCGCTTCAGGGCAGAATTGCGGCGGGCGTCAAGGGTATCGGTCTGGACCCGGGAGACTATTGCGTCTTTATCGGTCAGGTCACTCTCGACGGCGAAATCGCGATTATATCCAAGCGCGGCTACGGCAAGCGGGTTATAGCGGCGGATATCGACGTTATGGGCAGACGGTGCAAGGGTATAAAGATTATGGATCTCGGCAAGGAGTGCGACAACGCCGTCGTGTTCGCGTCCTATGTCAAGGAGCCTTATAAGGTGGTTATCGAGTCGGACGAGGGCTTTATGATGGCGTTCTCGACGGAGGATATAGTGATAGACAACCGCACCAAAGCGGGCAAACAGCTCTTCAAAGGTCGGTCGGACATAATCGCGGGTTATATCTATAACGACACCGCAGAAGCTCCGAAGGTAAATACTACCAAGCGCAAGCAGGGCAAATAGGGCGCAGGACAAACGGAGGGTGGAAAAGTGCATTCTCACGGCAACGATAACGAAACGATAGCGGCGCAAATGCCGAGCGCGGAGGACTGCGCGAAGATAGCGGGCGCATTTGCCCAGCTCGGCGACGGAACGCGGCTGGGTATACTCTGGATACTCTGCCACAGCGAGCAGTGCGTAAGCAATATTGCCCAGCTTATCGGCATGTCCAGCCCCGCCGTCGCGCATCACCTCCGCCTGCTCAAAAGCGCGGGACTGATCGTGTCGCGGAGGGAGGGGAAGGAAATGCTCTACCGCCTCGGGGATACGGAGGCATGTCTGGAGATACACCGCTCAATAGACGCACTCTTTCACATACACTGCCCCAATTTGCACAAGGCGTGAAAGGTAGCGGAATAAACGGAAACGATAAGCGCACAATAACAGTGTGCTTATTCTTTTTATAAAGACGGTAATAATCGCCCTGCTCGTGTTCTTCGTAATACGGCTTATGGGCAAGCGGCAGATTGGGGAAATGCAGCCCTTCGAGTTCGTCATAACCCTGATATTGGCGGAAGTGGCGTGTCTGCCCATGAACGACCCGTATATCCCGCTGCACTTCGGCGTAATACCCATCGTGACGCTGGCTTTCCTCGACATAGCCCTTTCCTTTATCGGCAGGAAACACAACGGCTTTCGCAAGGTCATGGACGGGAGCAGCGTCATTGTAATAGACAGGCGGGGGATAGTGTACGGCAACCTGAAGAAGATGAATATGAACGTGGACGACGTGGTCGTCAGCGCAAGGAGCGCGGGCTATCCCGACCTCTCGGCGGTGGAGTACGCCATAGTCGAGCCTAACGGCAAGTTCTCGGTCATAGAGAAGCCCAAGGACCCGACCAAGCCGACCGCGGCATATTATCCGCTCGCCCTCATAGCCGACGGGAAACCGAGGAGGGAGAATATCGCGCTGTGCGGGATAACCGACGCGCAGATAAACAAAGTCATACTCGGCGGCGGGCTGAAGAAGATTAAGGACGTGCTGTATATGGACATTCGGCAGGACGGGACGGTGTACGTCTCGCCCAAATACCGCCCGTGCTACACCGACAAAGTGAGCATATCGGGCAAGAATTGGTGATGGAATATGAAGAAAGTTATAACCATATCGATAATACTCCTGATTGCGCTCGGAGCGGGCGTGGGCGAGGCGGTTTACGTCAATAAATACTTCGCCGATCTCGCGACGCGGTTGGAGGAAATAAGCGCGGAAGCGGCGGATACGGAGGAGGACAGAGTTAACGAAGAGGTGCTTCGCCGCCTCGACGAGATAATGCGGGAGTGGCAGATGAACAAGAACGTTTTCTACGCGCTTAATAATAACAACGTGCTGAACAACCTGTATGACCGCATAGTTCAGGCGCGGACATACGCGCAGGGCGGGCAGAACGTGGACGCTTGCACCTTCCTCGATTCCGCCGCCTTCTATGCGCACTCCGTTGCCTCGGACATTCTGCCCATTCCCATCAACTTCATCTGACCCGCTTGCGTTTAATCGCTTGCGCGCGTCGCTTAAAAGTGTTACAATGGGAGCGTGAAGTTCGCGGAACTGAAAAAAAGAGTAATGGGCGGCGAGGTTCTGCCCGTATACTATCTTACGGGCACCGACGAATATCTCAAGTCGTCGGCGGTGCGGATATTGAAAAGCAAGGTGGAAATGCCCGAGCTTGATTTCGTCTCGCTCGAAAGCCCGACTTCCGCAGCGTTGCTCGACGCTCTCACAACCCTTCCCATGATGAGCGGTTACCGCCTTGTCAAGACCGACTGCCCGACAGAGGTTGACGCGCTGGAGGGATACACGGAGAGACGTAACGCGACGGGCGTACTTATCATAACCGATCCGCCCGCGCCCTCGGCAAAGAAGAGCAAGGCGGCGGAGGGGATTAAACGCTTTCTTTCAAAAGCCGAAGAGATCGACTGTTCCCCCCTCGACGAGCGGTTCATATTTGGCTGGATAGCCTCCGAAGCCAAGAAGTACGACGTGCAGGTCGAACGCTCGGCGGCGGCGCTACTTACCGAGTATTGCCGAAGCGACATGTCGCGGATATCGAGCGAATTCGATAAGCTCGCCTCATACCGCGCGGGCGATACGGTGAGGGAGGAGGACGTCCGCACCCTCGTCGAACCCGAACTCGAGTTTGCCGTGTGGCAGCTCTCGGGGGCGGTGGCGGCGGGAAACGCCAAGGAAGCGATGCGGATATACAACTCCTTCGACGTCAGCGCCAAAACTCCGGAGATGATGTTCGGCGCGCTGTACAGCCACTTCCGCAAGCTGTACTATTCGCTGGTAACCGACGACGACGCGCTGCTTGCAAAGGAGCTGGGAATGCGGGGCGGCGCGGTGTACGCGAACAGAAGGGAGGCGGCAAAGTTCGGTAAGGAGAGGCTGGAAAAGATACTTCTCGCGCTTGCGGAGACGGACGAGGATATCAAAAACGGCGTGCTTCCCCGAGAACTTGCCTCGGAAGTTCTTATTTTTAAGACTTTAACGGATATTTGACCGTAAAAATCATTGAAAAAATCCAAATAAAAGTATATAATGTTGACAAATGGCTGATACGACGAAAGGTGAAAAGGGAAAGGAGAACGCTTTCATAAAAATATTGAAGGCGGTTTTTGTCAAAGAGATTGTGCTGAAAGCGATTGCTCTCGGCGTATCTCTTGCGTTCTGGTTCCTCGCCGTAGGGCTCGGCTCTCTCGTCGGATCGGGCGAAGCGACCGCGGGCTTCTGGGCGCAGTTCGGCGGCAACATAGCCGCGCAGTTCACAGGCGCTCTCAACATAGTCACGAGCATATTCGATATTATCCTGACATTTTTGCTGACCTACGCCGTCATGCACTTCTTGTATAAGAGCACGTCGTCGGTGGGAGTGGTTACCGTGGGCGTGTTCGTACTCGGCGTGGTGCTGTTTACGAGCAAGCTCCTTAACTTCCCCGTAATGGGCTCGATATTCTCCGAGGGCATACTCCTTCTGTTGATTGCGCTTATAACCATGTACCCGCAGAATATCCGCCGTTTCCTCTTCAATACCTTCAACAGGTCGAACAAGGATAACAAGCTGGTGGAGTACGACTGCACCGAAGAGGAGTTCCACGCCGCGACAAACGAGATAGTCAAAGCCGTGCTGAGTATGTCCAAAGACAACCTCGGCGCGATAATAATCATAACCCCCGCAAGCGTGCCCCAGCACATACTCGACAGCGGAACGAGGCTCAATTCGCAGCTCTCTCAGCCGCTTATCGAGTGTCTGTTCAACACCCACGCCAACCTTCACGACGGCGCGGTGTTTATCCGCGGCAACAAGATCCTCGCGGCGGGCTGTTTCCTGCCTCTGTCGCAGACGCAGTCCATAGCCAAGGAACTCGGAACCCGTCACCGCGCGGCGATAGGTATAACCGAGCAATACGACGTTGTTGCTATCGTCGTGAGCGAGGAGACGGGTATAATATCCGTTGCCCGCGGCGGCGTACTCGAGAGATATTACGACGCGTCCATGCTTAAAGTGGTTATCGAGGACGCTTACGGAATCAAGCCCGTCAAAGATAAAAAAGCGGACGAAGGAAAGAGGAAAAAGACAAAATGAGCGTAATAAGTTTCGGCTCCTTCATGCTTCCGCGCAAATCGGTCGATTATAAGAAGTGGGCGGTAGTCGCCTGCGATCAATACACATCCTCTCCCGAGTATTGGGACGAGCTGGAACGGACAGTGGGCGATTCGCCGTCCGCTCTTCGTCTGATATGCCCCGAAGCGCGGCTCTCCCGTTCGGCGGAGTTACTCCCGCACATCTCGGCGGCGTCGAGAGAGTATGCGGAAAATGTGCTCGAGAGGTATAACGGCGGCGTTATCGTCAAGCGCTGCACCGCGTCGGGGGACAGATACGGCCTGGTGTGCCTTATCGACCTCGAAGAATACGACTATTCCAAAGGCTCGCAATCCCTCGTCCGCGCGACGGAGGGAACGGTTATCGAGCGCATTCCGCCCCGCCTCGAAGTCAGACGCGCGTCGAGGCTGGATATACCGCACATACTCTGCCTGATAGACGACGAGGAGGAGACGGTTATCGAGCCGCTTATCGGCAAGGGCGAAGTGTTATACGACACCGAGCTTCTTTGCGGCGGAGGAAGGATAGAGGGCAGGCTGGTAACTCAGCCTCCGCTCGAAGCGCTGGAGAAACTGCGCGAAAAGGCGGTGCGGAGCGGTCGCCCCTTCGTTTTAGTCGGAGACGGCAATCACTCCCTCGCCTCGGCAAAGGCGCTGTATGAGGAGTATAAGGCGGCGGGAGATCCCCGCGCAAAGAACGCGAGATACGCCCTCGCCGAGCTTGAGAATCTGCGCTCGGACGGTATCGTGTTCGAGCCCATTCACAGGATAATGTACGACGCGCCCGACTTTGCAAAGTACCTCGCCGCGCACAGCTCGGGAGAGGCGAAGCGGACAATGCTCGTCGGAAGCGAGGAAGTGACCTTCTCCGCGCCGTTAGGCGAGATCGAGACTTATAAGACCGTTCAGGCGGCTATGGATAGTTATATCAAGGATAACGGCGGCAGAGCGGACTATATACACGGCGAAAAGGACCTTCGCGCGCTTTGCTCGGAGCGCAGCGCGACGGGCGTGATCATGCCCGCCATTGCGAAGGACGGATTTTTCGAATACATCGGCAAAAACGGCTCTCTCCCCAAAAAGACTTTCTCCATGGGAGAGGCGTGGGAAAAGCGGTACTATATGGAGTGCCGCGACCTCGAAGAGGAAATAGAGTAAGGGAAGTAATCAGCGGTAATCAGAGGAACAAAAGACATGAAAGCATTGAAATTCGGCGGAACGTCGATGGCAAACGCAAAGAGTATCGCGCAGGTACGCGATATAATAGAGGCGGACGGGGAAGCCCGTTTCGTCGTGGTTTCCGCGCCCGGCAAGCGCGAACCGTCGGACACAAAGGTGACCGACCTTCTCATAAAACTTTATAACGCCGAGGACAAGTCGGCGGTGGCGGAGGTTATCCGCTCCCGTTTCGACAGCATTATCGAGGAACTCGGTCTTGATCTCGACCTTTCCTCCGACTTTGACGAGATATTCAAGGCGGCGGGCAGCGGCGCGACGTATGACTATGTGGTAAGCCGCGGCGAGTACCTCTCGGCAAAAGTCCTCGCAAAACTGATAGGCTATGAGTTTATCGACGCGAGCGAGATTATTCGGTTCAACGACAACGGAACCCTCGACGCGGAGAAAACGCAGGAGATCGCTTCCGCACGTCTGCTTGCGGCGAAGTCCGCCGTAATACCCGGGTTCTACGGAGCGACGGAGAGTGGGGAAATCAAGGCGTTCTCGCGCGGCGGTTCGGACATATCGGGCGCCATTGTGGCGAGGGCGATTGCCGCGACAGTTTACGAGAACTGGACGGACGTTGACGGTTTCATGGTCTGCGACCCGAGAATAGTTAAAAATCCCGAGATAATCGAGATGGTGACGTACCGCGAACTCCGCGAGCTTTCGTATATGGGTGCGAGCGTGCTTCACGCCGAAGCCGTTTTCCCCGTAAACGCCGCGGGTATACCTATCAATATCCGCAACACCTTCGCCCCCAAGCATAAGGGCACGATGATTGTTAAATACGAGGACCTCGTGAGCGGAAGATTTACCCGCAAGAACAAGGTAATAACAGGTATTGCGGGCAAAAAGAACTTCGTCGGAATATTCATCGAAAAGCAGATGATGAATAACGAGATGGGCTTCTGCAAGTCCTTGCTCGAAGTGCTTTGCAATCATAACATATCCCTCGAGCATATGCCGACGGGTATAGACACCGTAACG
>CANPYH010000066.1 GCA_947588325.1 uncultured Clostridia bacterium | reverse complement strand
GACGACGAGGACAGTTTCTTCTATCCCGTAGACGACGACGCGGTTGCGGACGCCGTGTTCGAGGAATACCTTCGCGCGGCTTCGGACGGCGAGTGCGACGGCGATTGCACGGGCTGCCCGTCGGCGGAAGAGTGCGACTCTAAAAAGGATTGAGGGTTTTTAAGCGTCACCGCTATATATGCGGCTGCGGAAATATGGGATAATCGCATAATAGTTTGAAAGCAAGCGTGCAAAACGTTTGCTTTTCGTCGCCCGATATGATATAATCATTGCGTTTGAATACACACTCGCCGTTGCCCGAACTGTGCGAATAATCGCGAACGGGGCAAAAACCAAGACGGCGGGGAGGATTAACAGGAGGCAAAAAATGGCAAACGTTGTTTCTATGAAACAATTGCTTGAAGCAGGTGTGCACTTCGGCCACGCCACGAGAAAGTGGAACCCGAAGATGAAAAAGTACATCTACACCGCGAGGAATGATATCTACATCATCAACCTCGAGAAAACGGTCGGACTTATCGACGAAGCGTACAACTTCATCAAGAGCGTAGCCGACAGCGGAAAGTCCATACTTTTCGTCGGCACCAAGAAGCAGGCGCAGGAAGCGATCGCGTCCGAAGCACAGCGTTGCGGTATGTACTACATCACCGAGCGTTGGCTGGGCGGCACGCTTACCAACTTCACGACGATAAGATCGAGAATAGACCGTCTTAACAAGCTCAACCAAATGGAGAGCATGAACGAGTTCGCCCTTCTCCCCAAGAAAGAAGTCATCAGACTTACGCAGGAGAGGGATAAGCTCGAAACCAACCTCGGCGGTATCAAGGATATGCGTACTCTTCCGGGCGCACTCTTCATCGTGGACCCGAAGAAAGAGCACCTCGCCGTAGCGGAGGCTCGCAAACTCCACATTCCCATTGTCGGAATAGTGGATACCAAGTGCGACCCCGACGAGGTCGATTACGTTATCCCCGGTAACGACGACGCTATCCGCGCTATCAAGCTCATTGCAGGCGCAATGGCAGACGCGGTAGTCGAGTCGAGAGAGGGTGAGGAAGCGCTCACGGCTATGAGAGCCGCCGCAGCCGCTGCAAACGCCGAAGCCGCTCCCGCGACCGAGGAAACCGATACGCCCGCCGACGGCGAATAATTAACGGAGGTCATAACATTATGAGTTTTACGGCTAAAGACGTAGCAGAACTTCGTGAGATTACGGGCGCAGGCATGATGGACTGCAAAAAAGCGCTCACTCACACGGACGGAGACAAGGACAAAGCGATAGAATACCTCAGAGAGATAGGCGTCAGCATTGCCGCAAAGAAGGCAAGCCGCATCGCCAGCGAGGGACTTATCGGCGGATATACGGCAGAGGGCGTAGGCGTACTCGCCGAGCTTAACTGCGAGACCGACTTCGTCGCCAATACCGACGGTTTCCGCGCTCTTACCAAGAAGGTAGCTAAATGCGTTGCGGACAGCAATCCCGCCGACGTTGACGCGCTTCTCGCCACCAAGATCGACGGCAGCACCGTTACCGAGCTTATTCAGGGCGAGACGGCTAAAT
Organism: uncultured Clostridia bacterium; assembly: GCA_947588325.1. Lineage (GTDB taxonomy): Bacteria > Bacillota > Clostridia > Christensenellales > Pumilibacteraceae > Protoclostridium. The sequence goes on along the minus strand of CANPYH010000066.1, from coordinate 6,645 downwards.
GCGGCGAGAAGATCACCGCGCGTCGTTTCGTTAAATTCGAAGTAGCGCAGGGCGTCGAAGAAATCTATCTCCATAACGGCGGCAAGATCGGCGTTATGCTCGAGATCGAGACGGATAAGCCCGCATGCGATCAGATTAAGGAAATGGCGCACGACATTGCAATGCACATTGCGGCATTCTCGCCCGCGCATGTCGACGTGAGCGAAGTTCCCGCAGAGTATGTCGAGCACGAGAAGGCAATACTCCTCGCACAGGCGAAGAACGACCCGAAGAACGCCTCCAAGCCTGACAACATTCTCGAGAAAATGCTCGCAGGCAGGCTCCAGAAGAGCTTGAAAGAGATATGCCTCGTGGATCAGGCTTTTGCGAAGGACGCGTCGATAACGGTCGCACAGCTTGTGCAGAATGTTTCCAAAGCGACGGGTACGGCAATAAAGATAAACAAGTTCGTTCGTCTCGTCATGGGCGAGGGACTTGAAAAGAAAGTTGACAATTTGGCAGAAGAAGTCGCGAAGATGTCGGGAAAATAATCGGTAAAAAGGAACGCTTCGGTGTTCCTTTTTCTTAAAACGGAGGGAAGAATATGTATAAACGAATACTTCTTAAATTAAGCGGAGAAGCCCTCGCGGGTGCAAACGGCACGGGCATAGATCCCGCAATGGTGGAACACGTCGTTTCGCAGATAGTAGAGGTGCATAATCTCGGCATAGACGTAGCCGTGGTCATGGGCGGCGGCAACTTCTGGCGGGGCAGACAGGGAACTAACATGGAGCGCGTGACGGCGGACCACATGGGTATGCTCGCCACGATAATGAACGGGCTTGCGCTTCAGGACGCGATAGAGAAGAAGGGGCTTCAAACGAGACTTCAGACCGCGCTCTCCATTCCCGAAGTAGCCGAGCCTTTTCTTCTCAGAAAGGCGCTCAAACACTTCGAAATGGGCAGGATAGTCCTGTTCGCATGCGGCACGGGCAATCCCTTCTTTTCGACGGATACGGGCGCGGCGCTCCGTGCTGCGGAGATAGGCGCTAACGTACTCCTTATGGCGAAGAACATAGACGGCGTATATGACAGCGACCCGAGAAAGAACCCGAGCGCCAAGAAGTTCGATAAGCTGTCCTACCTCGACGTTATCAATCTCCGCCTCTCGCACATGGATACGACGGCGATAACGACGTGCATGGAGAACAACATTCCCATCATCACCTTCGCGCTTGACGAGTCCGACAGCATTGTTAAGGCGGCAAAGGGCGAAAAAATAGGCACGTTTATCGGTTAAAACGGTTTACCCCGCAATTAAATTGTGGTATACTGTAAATAATTACGGAGGAAATAAGGTATGTTACCCGAACTCGAAGAAGAATTATTCAACTATGAAGAGAAACTCGAAAAGGCAGTCAATCACCTTTCGGGCGAATTTCTGACCGTCCGCGCAGGCCGCGCCAACCCGAAGATTCTCGACAACATAACGGTGGACTACTACGGATCCCAGACTCCTTTGAAGCAAATGGCGAACATAACCGTTCCCGAGCCGAGAATGCTCGTTATAAGTCTTTTCGACCGTAGTGCTGCCAAAGAGACGATCAAAGCGATTTCCGCCTCCGACCTCGGTATAAATCCCGTGGACGACGGAAAGGTTATCCGCCTCGTATTCCCGCAGCTTACCGAAGAGCGCAGGCGCGACCTCGTCAAGCAGGTAAAGAAGATGGCGGAGGATGCCAAAGTCGTGCTCCGTAACGAACGTCGCGACGTTCTCGACAAGGCTAAAAAGATGAAGAAGGAGCTTAACTTTTCCGAGGACGAGCTTTCGGGCTTCGAAAAGGAAGTTCAGAAGGAACTCGATAAGTCCATAGCGACGGTTGACGAGCTGGGTAAAGCAAAGGAAAAGGAAATCCTTGAAATCTGATAAACTTCCCCGTCACATCGCCATAATCATGGACGGCAACGGCAGGTGGGCTAAACGCCGTCTTATGCCGCGTAATTACGGACATAAGAGGGGAGTGGATACCATCGACAGGATAAGCCGAGCCGTTTTCGACAGGGGAGTCGAAATTCTGACCCTATTCGCATTTTCCACCGAAAATCTTAACCGCCCAAAAGAGGAAGTTTCAGGCATATTCGAGCTGTTCGGCAAATATATCGTAAAGAACCTGCCCGATATGCTCGCGCGGGGAATAAGGTTTAAGGTCATCGGCGACGTGTCGATCTGCGACGAGGAACTTCGGAAACTGATAGCGGACGCGGAGAAAAAGACGGAAGCGCTTGCGGAGCATAGGCTCAATATCTGTTTTAACTACGGCGGGCGCGCGGATATAGTCAGAGCGGCAAACAAACTCTCTGCGGAGGGCGTGACGGCGACGGAAGAGACGTTCGCTTCGGCGCTCGGCACGGGCGGTTTGCCCGATCCCGACGTTGTAATACGCACGGGAGGGGAGCACAGAATAAGCAATTTTCTGCTGTATCAGATGGCGTATTCCGAAATTTATTTCACGGGCACCCTTTGGCCCGATTTCGGAGAGAAGGAATTGGACGGCATAATCGCCGATTTCATGAAAACTCACAGAAGGTTCGGAAGGATAGAGCAATGAAACAAAGGCTGATATATGGCTTTTTGATAGGGCTTATAGTCACGGCGGTGTTGTTTTTATCTATATACGTTGTGGACGTTGTCTACGACGCTTTTGTGCTGTTCCTCATGTTCGCGGGCTCCTATGAAATGTCCAAAGCGATAGGAAACAAGTTTGCAAAACCGATCTATCCGATAGTCGCCGTGTTTATAGGGTTAGGCTATGCCGCATATAAAGTCATACACATCATCAACGGTGCGGGCGGAATTACCGCCTTCTTCGTGGTGATGATTATAATGGCGGTCGTGTGCTTTATCGTCAATATGGCGACGCCCAAGCTGTCCTTCGAAAACGTAGTCAGCACCTGCATTTGCATGCTCTATCCCGTCGGGCTTATGGTCTGCTTCCTCGGGCTTAACTACCTGCCCGGTAGCGGCATATCCGTCAGCCCCTTTGCGCGGGCAAAAGAGGGTATAGTCAACCTCGGTCTCGCATTCGATCCGAACACGCCCTGGATGTACAGCGGCGGTATTAACTACCGTGCGATAGCCATACTCGCGACCATACTTTGCGCATGCGGCGCGGACATATTCGCACTGTTCGTCGGTATGCTCCTCAAAGGCCCCAAACTCGCCCCGAAAATCAGTCCCAAAAAGACTATATCGGGCGCGGTCGGCGGTCTGTTCGGCGGTATGATTATGGCGGCAATGCTCTTCGGACTGTCCTTTACGGGCGTTATGGGTCTGACGGAGTTGCACCAAAACGTCGGGGTAAGTCTCGTGCTATACCTCGTGTTGGGACTGCTTATAGCGGTGGCGACCGAACTCGGCGACCTCATAGCGTCGTACATAAAGCGGTTTTGCGGGGTTAAGGACTACGGCAATCTTATCCCAGGGCACGGCGGCGTACTCGACAGAGTGGACGGCTGGATCCTCGGCGCAATGGTGTCCTTCCTGTTTATAACGATAATAATGTATATCCCGGGAGTGTAGAATGAAAGCGGTAGCGGTTTTCGGCAGTACCGGCAGCATCGGCGTACAGACTTTGAATGTCGTGCGCCGATTTCCCGATGAATACCGTGTTGTCGCACTCGCGGCGGGGAATAATACAAGCCTCCTGAAAGAGCAGGAAGCTGAGTTCGCTCCAAAGTATATATCTTCGACGGCGGCGTATTCCTCGTCGGACGCAAAGGTTTTTACGGGTGAGAACGGCGCCGAGCGGCTTGCCGAAGAGACAGACGCGGACATATATGTCATGGCTATAAGCGGGCTTGCCGCGCTCTCTCCGCTGATGAAGATAATAGGGAAAGGTAAGCGCGTTGGCCTCGCCAACAAGGAGTCGATAGTGTGCGCGGGGGAGCTTGTGCTATCCGCGGCGGCGCGGTCGGGCGCGGAGATTATCCCCGTTGACAGCGAGCATTCGGCAATCTTCCAATGTCTCCAACTCGGGCGGCAAGACGTCAAAAAAATCATTTTAACGGCGAGCGGAGGCCCGTTCTATGTCTGTCATAGTACTGATTTAAGCGAAATTACCCCCGAAATGGCGGTAAAACACCCCACCTGGAACATGGGTGCAAAGATATCCGTGGACAGCGCGACAATGGTAAACAAGGGTCTCGAGATTATCGAGGCGGCGCGGTTGTTCGGCGTAAACGAAGTCGAGTACGTCATTCACCCCGAAAGCGTGATACACTCAATGGTGGAGTTTAAGGACAACTCGACGGCGGCGCTGATGTCCTATCCCAACATGGAACTTGCCATTCAATACGCTCTGACATATCCCGAGCGGCGGGATAACGGCGGGGTGAGGGCGTTCGACTTTTCGCGGCCGCTGACCTTTATTAAACCCGACGAGACGCGTTTCCCCGCACCCGCCATAGCGAGGGAGTGCTTGCGCATAGGCGGCACCGCGCCCGCAATATACAGCATAGCGGACGAGGTCGCGGTCGGACTGTTTTTGAGCCGCCGAATAAAATTTACAGACATTTGTGGCATAATAAGCGAGGCATTGAGCATAAACGAAATAGAAAGGGATATTACCGAAGAGAGCCTGAAAACGCTCCGGACCGAGATATCCCACTATTTTCGGAGTAAGTATACGGCATGATCCTGCTTTACATTCTCATAGCCCTTGTCGTCCTGCTCGCGATGGTTACCATTCACGAGTTCGGACACTACCTTTCCGCAAAGCTGCTCGGCTTTTCGGTGGACGAGTTTTCGATAGGCTTCGGTCCACGCCTCTTTCGGAAGGAGAAAAAGAACGGGGAAGTGTTCTCGGTGAGATTGCTCCCTCTCGGCGGCTATTGCGCCTTTACCGACGAAGATAGCCTCGACGACCCGCCATTTGCCGAAGTCGTGTCATGCGGCACCGCTACGGCGAACAGTTCGATATGTCGCGGGAAAGACGGGACTAATCTATCTACAGTGAGGGCAGGGTTAAGCGGCTCGGTTACGGCGGTCGGGAAAGACGGAGCGACTGAACCGAATGAGCCTGCGACAAAACGCGGGTCGCGGCGAGTGGCGTTTGCCGCACAAAAGCCATGGAAACGTCTGATAGTAATGCTTTGCGGGCCGCTCTTCAACCTGCTCTCGGCGTTCGTGTTCTCCTTTATCTTCATCATCTCGATGGGTTATAGTCTGCCCGTAGTCACCGAGCTCTATGTGGATCCCGCGACGGGCGCGCCGTACGCCTCGGGGCTGATGACGGGCGACGTTATAGTGGGCGTGGACGGGAAGAGAATAGGCGTTCTGACCTCGTTTAACGAGCTTATTGCGGGCGTCGGCGAGGACGGCGGGGCGGTGCTGACGGTTATGCGCGGCGGCTCGGAGATAGACGTAACGGTGAGAAAACAGAGCGTTCTCGTTCCCGCCGAGGGAGGGGGCTATACGCCCCGAATCCTCTTCGGCTTTGTGCAAAGTTACGAGAGGCAATCGGTGGGATTTTTCCCCTCGATAGGATACGCTTTCCCATATACCTTCAAACTGTGCGGACAGATATTCGCGGCATTCGGCAACATGTTGACGGGGCGGTTACCCTTAACTCAGCTGAGCGGCCCAATAGGCACGGTGTCCGCGATAGCGACATATATGCAGATGGGCTGGGAATATATGCTACTTCTGCTCCCGCTGCTTGCCTGCAACTTCGCAATCTTCAACATTCTCCCCATTCCGTCGCTGGACGGGGCGCGGGCGGTGTTCGTGATAATCGAGTGGATACGGAAGAAGCCCATAAACAAGAAGGCGGAGAATATTGTTCACGCTGTGGGGCTGATGACGCTGCTCGCGTTTGTGGTTGTAATCGATATAATAGGGCTGCTGACATAGGTTGATAGGCCGCTCAGATAGGTTAAACATGACGAGAAAAATCAGAATCGGGAATATAACGATAGGCGGCGGCAGTCCGAAAGCGGTGCAGTCAATGACTAACACCGACACGTCGGACTATGCGGCGACGTCAGAGCAGATCTCCGCGCTGAAGGGGGCGGGGTGCGATATAGTGCGCCTTGCCGTTCGCAATATGCGTGACGTCGAGGTGTGCAGGAAATACGTCGCGCTTGACTTGCCCCTTGTCGCGGACATACAGTTCGACTACCGACTTGCCGTTGCGTGTGCGGACATAGGCTTTGCGAAGGTGCGGTACAATCCCGGCAATACGGACAAGCGGGGGCTTAAAGAGCTTGTCGCGGCGTGCAAAGCCAATTCCTGCCCCATTCGGATAGGCATAAACGGCGGCTCGCTGGAAAAGGATATACGGGCGAAGTTCGGCGGAGCGACTGCCGAGGCGCTTGCGGAGAGCGCGCTTCGCTCGGTCGCCGCGCTGGAAAAGGAGGGCTTTTATGACACCGTTATATCCGTTAAGTCGAGCGACGCCCCGACCTGCGTTCGCGCATACAGGACACTCGCGTCCTCTTGCGACTATCCGCTCCACATAGGCATAACCGAGAGCGGCTCGGGTGAGGAAGCGGTGATTAAGTCGGCGGCGGGGATAGGCGCGTTGTTGCTGGACGGAATAGGCGACACCCTGCGCGTTTCGCTTACGGGCGATCCCGTGAGGGAGGTTGAAGTGGGGAGAAAGATAC
>CANPYH010000065.1 GCA_947588325.1 uncultured Clostridia bacterium | reverse complement strand
GGGATAGCGGTACTCGAAGCGGTCGGGAGCGGACTGCCCATTCTCGTATCCGACTCGGATAACGCCGCGCCTCGGCTCCTGGCAAGGGATGAACGCAACCTGTTCTCGGCAAAGAGCGCGAAGGACTTATCGCGGAAGATCGACTATTGGATCGAGCACCCTAAAGAGCTTGCGGAGTGCGCGGAGTACTACTCGACGAGCGGTGCCCCGAAAAAGGACGAGTGCATAAAACAGCTGGAAGAAATGCTGATGAGCGTAAGCGGAGTGGGGACGGAATGAAGAGACGGGTATATTATTACACAGACGAGCGCAGCGACGACTTCGCGGGTACGGACATAGAGACAAAGACGGTTCCCGACGGGTATAAGTACGTCCACCGCAACATATTCTGGCGGATGATCTCTGCCGTGCTTTACATATTCGCACTCATTGCGGCGTGGGTCTCCGCCACCTTTCGCTACGGACTGAAAATAAAAAACAAAAAGGCGCTTAAAAAGGTAAAAGGGAAGGGCTATTTTTTGTACGGCAACCACACTCTCGTGTCGGGCGACGCCTTTCACCCTAACCTCGTCGCCCCCTTCAAAGCGAAGATAATAGTCGGTGCGGACGCCGTGTCCATGCGCTTTGTCGGAACACTGGTCGGTATGCTCGGCGGTATGCCCCTGCCCTCGTCGAGAGCGGGCTACCGCAACTTCCTTCGGGGTATGGAGGCGCACCTGTCCCGCCGTAAGGCGATAGTCGTATACCCCGAGGCGCACATATGGCCGTACTATACGGGGATAAGACCGTTTACGAGCGACTCGTTTATCTATCCCGTGCGCTTCGGCGCACCCGTGTTCGCCATGACTACCGTGCATAAAAAGCGCAAGCGGCGGACTAATCCGAAGTGCATAATATACATAGACGGTCCCTTCTATCCCGACGAGAGCCTGCCCATTATAGAGCGGCGCGAACGGCTCCGCGCGGCAGTGTATGAGGCAATGGTTGAGCGGAGCAAAGAATCGGACTATGACCGAGTGGTGTATATCAAGCGCCCAAGCGGGGAAAGGAGCGAGGGGAAAGCGGTCGATGATGAAGGCGCGGAAGGGGCGAAGAGCGGGAATTTATAATATCGCCTTGACACGCGCGAGACTGTTGTAGTATAATAACGCTGAAATCCGAGGGCGGATCCTACAGGGTTCGCCCTTTGCGGTAACGAAAAACGGTGATTTAAGGAGAAAAACGATGAAAATACCCTACAAGGTGTATCTCGAAGAAAGCGAACTGCCCACCAAATGGCTGAATATCAAGGGCTTTATGAAGAATAAGCCCGCTCCTCTGCTCAACCCGGCAACGGGGGAGCCTTGCAAAAAAGAGGAGCTCACCCCCGTGTTCTGCGACAAGCTCGTAGATCAGGAGCTTAACACGACGGATAAGTATATTGACATACCCCGGCCCGTGCTTGACTTCTATAAACTGTACCGTCCCAGCCCCCTTATAAGGGCATACGGGTTGGAGAAAGAATTGGGCACTCCCGCCGAGATCTACTACAAGTTCGAGGGTAATAACACCTCGGGCTCGCACAAACTCAACTCGGCGGCGGCACAGCTCTATTACGCCAAAGAGCAGGGGCTTAAAGGCGTAACCACCGAGACGGGCGCAGGGCAGTGGGGAACGGCGCTCTCCATGGCGGGCGCGTACTTCCACCTTCCCGTCAAGGTCTACATGGTCAAAGTCTCATACGAGCAAAAGCCTTTCCGCCGCAACGTCATGAACGTATACGGCGCGACCGTCGTACCTTCGCCGTCCGACACCACGGCTTCGGGCAGAAAGATACTCGCCGAGCACCCCGGCACAAACGGCTCTCTCGGCTGCGCAATCTCCGAGGCGGTGGAAGTGGCTGTCAGCGATCCCGATCATAAAACGAGGTACGTCCTCGGCTCCGTGCTGGATCAGGTATTGCTCCACCAGTCCGTCGTCGGTCTCGAAACCAAGACGGCGCTGGATAAGTACGGCATAAAGCCCGACATAATAGTCGGCTGTGCGGGAGGCGGCTCCAACCTCGGCGGGCTGATCGCGCCCTTTATCGCCGAAAAACTCGAGGGCAAGTCGGACGTCCGCATTGTCGCGGTCGAGCCTGCCTCCTGCCCTTCGTTCACGCGCGGCGAGTTCAGATACGACTTTGCCGACACCGCGAAGACCACGCCGCTTGCCAAGATGTACACCCTCGGCTGCGACTTCATACCCAGCCCCAACCACGCGGGCGGCTTGCGCTATCACGGAATGAGCCCCATTCTTTCCCAGCTCTATCACGATAAGTACATGGAAGCCAAGTCGTATACGCAGACCGAAGTATTCGAAGCGGCGGTTAAGTTCGCGAGGATAGAGGGAATACTTCCCGCTCCCGAGTCCGCACACGCCATAAAGGGCGCGATAGACGAGGCCCTCGAGTGCAAGAAACAGGGCGAGAAGAAGGTCATCGTTTTCGGTCTCACGGGAACGGGCTACTTCGACATGAAAGCATACGACGAATATCTCTCGGGCAGGATGACGGATTATATCCCCACCGACGAAGAGATACACGCCCATTAAGCAATGAAAGCGAAGGACGTGGACGCCATTCTTTCCGCAATATCCGCACTGCTTGCGCTCTCGGCGAGCGGGCTTATGACGGCGTTTTCCGCACTCTCTTATGCTCGCACTCCCGCACCCGCAACGGCGTTGATATTGACGGCGGGGATACTGCTGGCAGTCACGGCGGTATATAAGTGCGTCGCCCTCGTTCTCGAGCGAAAGGGAGTTAAAACAGCCAACGCTTTCACCGTTATACCCGAGGCAACCGCCCTGCTTATCGGCATGATAGGCGGGATAATGCTTCGCGGGCAATACACAATGACGGTGGAAATACTCTTCTTTGCTCTGACGGTCGTGGAGGGGCTTGCCCTCACCGCAATGACGGTGGGGTGGATCTCGCCGAAAAAGGGCATGATAGTGTGCGTAGGGCTTGCCGCCCTCTCCGTCCTCGCTCTGTTTTTCCCCGTGTTCGTGGGACAGGCGAGCGTGGCGGGCGCACTCCAAAGATACGCCGCATATTCGCTGGCGGATATCTCCACCGCACTGCTTGCCGCGAGAACGAGATACGGCACATACGCGAGCAAAAACAAGTGACGGTAATCGAAGTATGGACGAAGATAACAATACCCAAATAAGCGAGGAGCAAACCGAGGCGAGGGCAGCGGACGCCGAACCCGATATGCCCGCCGAACCCGCCGAAGCCGAATCGCCCGCGCCCGACCAAACCGACGGAGAGGAGCCGACCGAACAGGAGACGGAGGAGCCGAAGAAGAACCGAGTTGCGGCGTTTTTCGGCGAGTGGGGAGCGGCTATAATCTTTCTCGGCGCGCTCGCGTTTGTGTGCGTACTGCTCGGGCTGGCGATAGGCTTCAAGGGGGACATATACGACAAAGTCGCCTTTATCTGGGTGGCGGCGTTCGTGTGCGAACTGATAGCGTACTTGCGGCATAAGAGCGGTAAGGCGCTGGCGGCGACGATAATAGTCGGCGTGCTTGCCATTTGCTCGGCGGTCGCTTACGGGCTGGAAGTCGCGGGGATTATACCGTAATGAATAATATTTGCAAAAAAACCGTAAAAATAAACGCCAACGAAGTGGACTGCAACAGAAACTACACTCTGTGCGCTCTGCTCCGCAGTTTCCACGAGGTGGTGGACGACCATGCTATCGAGATGGGGATAGACGGCGACACCGTGCTTAAAAAGTACGGCGCGATTTGGATATTAACCCATATCCGCGTGGACATAAAGGAGCAGGTGAAGTGGCACGACGAACTTGAAGTCGCGACCTATCCGCTCAAGCCCGGCATCGTCCGTATCGAGAGGGAGGGGACCTTCGTCCGCGGCGGCGAGCCGGTAGCCTGCCTGTCCTCGGAATGGTGCTTGCTTGACAAGGCGAGCGGTCGGCCCCGTCGCCCCGAACAGACGGGCTGCCCCATGGATATGGAGTATATGACGGGTATGGTGACGGCGGGGTATACCAAATACGATCCGACTTATTCTTCGGGCGACCGCGTGTTCTCCCACACCGTGCGGGTGAGCGACCTCGACATAAACGCGCACATGAATAACGTTGCATACGCCCGTCTCGCCGTGGACGCATTCTCCATGGAAGAGCTGACTAAAAACCGCGTTACGTCCTTCGAAATAACCTTCAGGGCGCAATGCTATGAGGGCGAAGTTATAGACGTGTATCGCACGGGGAGCGGGGAGAGTGCGTTTGTAAGCGCAATCAAGTCGGACGGAACGAGGGTGTTCGATACCATGTTCACATTTGCCCCAAACAAGTGAGCGCGGGGCGGTTGATACCTGCGTCCCCAGCGGATTAAATAACGATATAGCCGCGGCGGGAAGCGCAAAATATTGACTGATAACGGGACCCGATTAAGGGGTGCGCCTCATAGGAAATCAAAAAAACTTAATTTAATATCGACACCTTTGGTCGGGTTACAAAGACGGCAAGGAATTTTCCTCGCCGTCTTTCGGATGATTTTTATAGCGCTTCGCTCAAAATACTTTTTCGCCAATGTTTGCGCCCACTTTGCGCTGTAACGGAAAGCCTCGACCAATCAATCCATATAAGATTGAAAGCTGCTTTCCGCTTGCGTTTTTATGGCCTCTTTGAGCGCGGCGGTCACATCGGACGCGCCGTCGATTTTAGCCGTTTCTTTATCCCTCCGGAAGCCGCCCGAACCGTCGGTCTCTTTTGTGTTATATTGTGTTATAATTTTTACAAACCGAACACGGATTTTGCCATTGACGGGATAGGCGCGGTATGTTATAATTATACGTGGAGGGCGCGGCTCGGACTTTAGTAATAAGGAAGGGCGGCGCGAGAGCTGAATGAAAGAATTGATGATGACGTATGAGGCGATTGGGCGGGGCGCATACGAAGCGGGTGTGCGGGTATTTTCCGCCGATCCCGCGTATAAGAGTTTCGTTGAAAAGAAGTTCGCGGGCGACGGGATAAAGCCGATATGGGCGGCTAACGAAAAGACGGCGCTGGAGATCGCGATAGGGGGCGCGGTAGGCGGCGCGCGGGCGATGGTGTGTCTGAAACATGCGGGGCTTAACCTCGCGTCCGACCCCCTCTTTGCCTCGGCATATACGGGTATAAACGGCGGGTTAGTCATAATCGTGACCGACGACGTGGGAGTCCACGCCTCGCAGACCGAGCAGGACTCGCGTTTCTACGCCCGCAGTGCGCACATACCCATGCTCGAACCCTCCGACTCAGAAGAGGCGCGGGACTTCGTCAAGCTCGCCTTCGACATAAGCGAGCGCTACGATGTGCCCGTTATCATCCGTTTCACCTCTCGGCTCATGGCGTCGGGAAGTATGGTGGAGTGCGAGGAGCGGGAGGAGACGAAGGTGCGGGCGGAGGAGATAACCGCTTCCAAATATGCCATGCTGCCCTCCAACGCGGCGGTGCGGCGCAGGATAGTAGACGAGCGCGACAGCGAGCTTGCCGAGTACGTCAACGGTCTGAAGATAAACAGGGCGGAGTACGGAAAGAGCAGGATCGGCGTGGTTTGCTCGGGTATAGTCTATGAGTACGTCAAAGAGGCTCTGCCCGACGCCGACGTGTTCAAGGTGGGTACGGTGCACCCTCTGCCCATTCGCGCGATACGCGAGTTTTCCAAAAAGACAGGTCAGCTCTTCGTCGTCGAGGAGCTGGAACCGATAATAGAAATGCAGCTCAAGGCGGCGGGGATTAAGTGTAACGGCAAGGACTTCTTCCCCCTTCACGGCGAGTTGTCCGCCTCCAAACTGCTCGAAAAGTTCAAGCACATACCTCTGCCCACCCCCGAGAGATTGCCCGTCAGACTTCCCCGCGATATCGGAAGAAAGAGCGTCGTTGCGACGGTGCTCGAGAAGATGGGCGTGACGGTAAACGGCGACACGGACGCCTTCGCGATCGGTGCGGGGAGCGTGGTCAGCACTCTGCTTTGCACGGGTGCATCGGTGGGTATGGCGCAGGGCTTCCGTCGGGCGGCGGGGAATAAGCCGAATAACGTCGCGCTTATGGGCGCGGCGACATTCCTGCACAGCGGGATAAGCGCGCTCGCGGGGAGTGTGCTGAATGACGACGGTATAACGGTGGTTATATCCGACGATTCGGACGGTTCTGTGGATATACCCGAGATATGCAAGGCTTTGGGAATTAAGGAAGTTGCCGTTGTGAGCGATACTGACGCTGCCGAGCTTGAAAGGGCGATAGGGAGCGGGCTTGCCAGCGGTAACACCAGCGTAATAATCGCGAGGAGGGAGAAATGAACGTCCTGATAGCAGATGTCGGCGGGGATAACGCGACATATGTCGCTCGCGCGCTGACGGAATATGCAGCGGCAAAGCAGCTCGATTGCAAGATAAACAAGTTGCGCATAGGCGGGGATGGCGGCAGCGTCATTACCCACCTGCGCTTTGGGGATAAGGTGTACTCGCCCACCGTGCCGTATGGCAGTGCGGACGCGATTATCTCATTCGACATACTCGAGGCGGCTCGCGTCAAGAGCTTTCTCTCGCCTAAGGGCATACTACTCGTCAACGACTGCGAGGTTCAGTCGGAGTTTTTGCGCGGCGCGACCTACCCCCGCGGACTGAAAACGTCCATGCTTGAGGAGATTAACGGCGCATACTTTGTCGACGCCGCCTCTCTCGCCCGCGGCTTGGGGGTTTGGGCAGTGATGCTCGGTGCTTTCAACCGCCTTCTCGGTCTCGACCCCGCCGTAATGAGGGGGGTAGTGGGGGATTCAGCCGCCGCCTTCGACAGGGGTATGGGATTTTTGAAATAATCGGAAGGCACATAGCACCGCTCTCCGCCGTCCTCATATCGGTTCGTTATGGGCTTGTGCAAGAAGATAAGTTAATGTATAAAGCACTTTATCACGTATAGGGTGCTTTTTCGGTGGAATTACTATGACAATCCCCTCAGGCGCTGCGCGCCAGCCCCCCTTACTAAGGGCGGCCACATTCGTCCCAGACTTTTCGGGTGGAGTGTTACTAATCTTGTTTCATTACAAGGGCGTTTTATTACACACCGAAACTTGGGTAGCAGGTGGGCCGCCCGAAGTCGAGGGGGGCTGTCTGCCGTCAGGCAGACTGAGGGGATTGTCTTGTTAGTTATATGAGAAGTAATTGTTTACACGAAAAGCGAGAATACATTAAATTAAGACCCTTTTCCCGACACGATAACTCGAGCGCGGCGGAGAGTGTCGCGCATACTGCTCGGCTGAGCGAAAAGCTCGCTTCCGCAACTTTTGTTGTTTTGTTTCTCGTTTCGCGCTCGCAGTTCGCCTTCTCACGTGCCGCCGGTCGGAGTAAGGACAATGCGAGTGCATTGTCCTTGGCGTTCGCAAGTCCTGCGGACTTGCTCGGCTGAGCGAAAAGCTCGCTCGTGTTACTTCGGTTGTTTCATTCTTACCTAACGCTCGCAGTTCGCCTCCTCACGGACGGCCTCAAAAAAAGAACAGCCATTTCGGCTGTTCTTTTTTTGGTGCCGCCGGTCGGAGTCGAACCGACACGGTATCACTACCACCGGATTTTGAGTCCGGCGCGTCTGCCAATTTCACCACGGCGGCGCACTTGCAACCGTTATGTTACCACAAGTCCGCGAAAAAGTAAAGCGATAAAGCCCCGGCCGTCTGAATTTTTATCCGCTTTGGGGGACTACTTGCAAAAATTTTAACAATTTCAAGTATTGCGGGGTATTGACAAACCCGAAAATGGGTGTATAATAAATAGTAGACGTGATATTGCGCGGTTCGGGTGGTAACAAAAAAGCAAGGGGGCAGATGATGATAAACGTTGCGGTAGTAGAGGATGAAGATTCCGCGGCGGAGACGCTATCGGAATATTTCGAGCGGTATTCTCGTGAGAAGGGCGAGCAATTTCACATTGTGCGCTTTGACAATCCCGTGAACTTTCTCACCAACTATAAGTCAAAATACGATCTCGTGCTTATGGACATAGACCTGCCCGACATGGACGGCATGGAGGCGTCGCGGCGTATGCGGGAGATAGACAAGCTGGTCACCCTCATTTTCGTGACCAACCTTTCGCAATACGCGGTATTCGGCTATGAGGTGGACGCTTTCGATTATGTGGTTAAGCCCGTCTCCTACTTTGACTTTGCGCTCAAGCTGGAACGCGCCGTAAAGCGTATCGAGAACCGAGAACTGGTCCGCATACCCATTCCCATCGGAAATGACGCGGGGGGGGGGATTCGACTTG
>CANPYH010000064.1 GCA_947588325.1 uncultured Clostridia bacterium | reverse complement strand
GTCGATGACCTTGGTGCCGAGGTCGATCAGCTTGCCGCATATCTCCGCGCTCTCGCCGTGGGGCAGACAGGCGAAAACGACGTCGCACTTTGCCGCCGCTTCGAGGTCGGCTTCTGCGTACGTCATGTCCCCGTACTTTCCCGCGAGGGTGGGATATACGTCGGATACTTTCTGCCCGGCAAAGCTCCGCGAGGTGGCGAGGACGACTTCCGCGCCCTTGTGCCCCGCGAGCAGGCGCATGAGCTCGAATCCCGTGTATCCGTTCGCTCCGATTATTCCTACTTTTATCATAGAACAGTCCTTCAGGTTAATATGTGAATATTATACATTTTTTTGTATAAATATGCAAGCGTTTGATATAAGAAAATTTGGGATAAGCGGAAAAATCGGGACGAAAAAAGGAAAGTCGGGCGAGAATAGCTGCAAGTTGCGCAAAAAGACCGCCGTATAATGCAGCGCGTATTGACAAAAGCCGCGATATTTGGTAAACTGACATATATGCGGATAAGCGTGCGGGACTTAAAAAAAGAATACGACCTCAAAACGATGGGGCTGGACGGCGTTACCCTCGAAGCGGGAGAGGATATTCTCACCGTGGTCGGCGCGCCCGGCTCGGGAAAAACCACGCTGCTGTTCTGCATAGCGGGGCTGCTTAACGCGACGGAGGGCAAAATCTTTTTCGGGGACAGGGACGTTACCGACGTCGATATCAAGCTACGCGACGTCTGTCTCATGCGCGAGGGGCAGAACCCCTCCAAGGGCTCGGTGTACGACAATATCTCATACGGGCTTCGGCTTCGTCGCGTCGACAGGCGCGAGGTGCGGGAGCGCAGCGAGAGGGCGGCGGAACTTCTCGGGCTGACGGACAAGTTAGGCGTGAAGATGTCGGCGCTTTCCGAGCTTGACCGCAGGCGGGTGTCTTTGGCGCGGGCGGCGGCGCGGCGTGCGGAGGTGTTCCTGCTCGACGAACCGTTGTTTGCGCTCGAAGAGGGACGCGAGGAGCTTATAGCCGATATTGTCCGCACTCACGGCGAGATCGGCGGGGCTTGGATAATCTCGAGCAGTCAGGGCGAGGACGCCTTTGTTTTCGGCGGACGGACGGCGGTTATGCGCAGCGGACGCGTGTTGCAGGCGGGGAGCGCGGAGGAGATAACGGAGGCTCCGACGGATATGTTCGTCGCCTCGTTTGTCGGGGATGAGCCCATGAACTTCATAGGCGAGGAGGGCGGCTATATCGGGTTCCGCTCTTCGGACGCAAGCGTGGGAGAGAGCGGCAAATATGTCGGCAAAGTGGAGTCGGCTTCGGCGGGGAAGCTCTGCGTGCGTATCAACGAGGACGAGCCGCCCGTGACGGTCAGGACGGATTTTGCCGCATCGGCGGGGGACAGAGTGGGCATAACCCCACGCCTTTCCATGCGTTTTGACGAAGAGGGCAAAGCTCTTACAAAATACTCTCGATAAATTTACAAACACCCCTTGAAATTGCACGGTATGTGTGTTATAATAATTCGGGTAGAAACAAACAAGCGGAGGATGTAATGACAGACAGCGAATATCAATACTATTTTCACTCGGGCACTTTGCAGACGGCATACGAGTATATGGGCTGTCATTGGGACAGAAAAACGAAACGCGCGGTATTCCGCGTGTGGGCGCCGCACGCCGACAGCGTATCGGTAATAGGCGACTTCAACTATTGGAACAAGACGGCGAATTACATGTACCGCATAACGGATAACGGTATATTCGAAGGGATAATAGAGGGAGTAGAGGAATATCAGACGTATAAATACTTCGTTCGCGGCAGAAACGGTCACGAAGTGGAAAAGGCCGATCCCTTTGCCTTCATGGACGAGACGAGGGGACGGACGGCGAGCAAGGTAGTCGGGCTGGATAACTTCTGGTGGAACGACGCGAAGTGGATGAAAGAGCGCGCCGCCAAACCTCCCTACTCCGCGCCTATAAGCATATACGAGTGCAACATATCCTCCTGGCGTAAATATCCCGACGGCAACAACTACGACTACCGCAAATTCGCCGACGAGATAGTCTATTACATGACGTATATGGACTTCACGCACCTCGAACTCATGGGCATTGCCGAGCATCCCTTCGACGGCTCCTGGGGATATCAGGTAACGGGGTACTACGCGCCCACTTCGCGCTACGGCCGCCCCGAGGACTTCGCCTATCTCGTGAACAAGTGCCACGAAAACGGTATCGCGGTCATAGTGGACTGGGTGCCCGGGCATTTTCCCAAGGACGAACACGGGCTTTATAACTTCGACGGCGAGGCTTGCTACGAACCGACGCACCCTCTCCGCGCCGAGCATAAGGAGTGGGGGACGATGTGTTTCGACTATGCCCGTCCCGAGGTCAGGTCTTTCCTCGTTTCCAACGCCATGATGTGGTTCGATAAATACCATATCGACGGACTGCGCGTGGACGCCGTCGCTTCCATGCTCTATCTCGACTATGGGCGCAGCGAGTGGTTGCCCAATATATACGGCGGGAACGAGAACCTCGACGCGATAGACTTTTTCCGCTACCTCAATACGGCTATATTCGAGCATTTCCCCAACGTACTCATGGTTGCCGAGGACTCCACCGCCTTCCCGATGGTGACTAAACCCGCCGCCTGGGGCGGTCTCGGCTTCAACTTCAAGTGGAATATGGGCTGGATGAACGACACGCTGTCATACATAAAGTCCGATCCCTATTTCCGCCACTACAAGCACAACTTAATGACCTTCTCCATGGCGTATGCCTTCTCCGAGAACTATGTGCTTCCCATCTCCCACGACGAGGTGGTGTACGGAAAAGGCTCGCTCATAAACAAAGTACCCGGGGACTACGACCTCAAATTCGCGGGCGTGCGCAACTATCTGTTATATATGTTCGCGCACCCCGGCAAGAAACTGCTCTTCATGGGCTGCGAGCTCGGGCAGTGGTCGGAGTGGAACTTCGAGCGCGAGATAGATTGGGTGCTCGCCGAGTTCCCCCAGCATCAGGGCTTGCAACGGTTTATCAAGGAGATGAACCGCATATATCGCAACACTCCCGCGCTCTATCAGATAGAGGACAGCTGGGACGGCTTCGAGTGGATGGTAGCCGACGACGCCGACGCCAACGTGCTTATCTTCGAGCGCAGAGACAGAGAGGGGAACCGCATACTCGTCGTGCTCAACTTCGCGCCCTGCGATTGGTACAACTACCGTATGCCTGTGGGACTTGCGGGTAAGTATACCCGCCTCATGCGCACGTCATATTACGGCTGGGATCAGACGCCTGTGGAGATTAACTCCGAGCCCGTGCCCATCCGCAACAAGCCCGACAGTCTGGTTATGGATATCGAGAACATGAGCGGCTATCTCTTCTATTGCCCTGCTCCCCGCAAAAAGAAGAAGGCGGCGCCTACCGAGCCCGTCGCAAAGAAGGGAACAAAGTCGGCAAAGTCCGCGACTGCCGCAAAGAAAGGCGCCGCGAAGCCGACAAGCAAAACAAAGAAATAATTCGAATTTTCGCGCCCGATTAAGGGACGAAAAGAGAGGGAAAATATGAATAAAAAAACAGTAAAACCGACCGAAGAGGCAAAAGCGACCAAAGCGACTGCGGCAAAGGCTAAAACCGCGCCCAAAGCCAAGAAGCCCGCGAAGCCCGACAAACCCCGCGTACTCTATGTCGCCGCGGAAGTCAATCCGTTCTCGCAGACGGGCGGACTCGGCGAAGTCGCAAGCTCGCTCCCCGTCGCCGTAAACGGAACGGGCAAAGCGGAGATGGCGGTGGTAACCCCGCTTTACGCCTGTGTGGGAGAGAAGTACCGCAAGGACTTCGAGTTTATCTGCCACATCAACGTTCCCGTTGCCTGGCGCAGTCAGTACGCGGGACTGTTCAGGTATGTCTATCGCGGAGTAACGCACTACTTCATAGACAATGAATACTACTTCAAGCGCGACAAGCTGTACGGCTACTTTGACGACGCCGAGCGTTTCGCCTTCTTCACGAGGGCGGTGCTCGAGCTTATGCCGTATATGGACTTCAAGCCCAACATACTCCATGTCAACGATTGGCACACCGCTCTCGTTCCCATATACTACAAGCTGTACTACATGTACAGAGAGGAGTATGCGGATATAAAGACCATTGTGACCATACACAATATCGAGTATCAGGGCAAGTACGACGGCAACCTTCTCGAGGACGTGTTCGGTATATCCGGCTTCCAATACTTCACTCTCGAGTGGGGCGGGTGCGTAAACCTGCTGTTCGGCGCAATCGCGTACAGCGACATGGTGACCACCGTTTCGGAGACGTACGCCGAGGAGCTTAAAACGCCCGAGCATGCCTGCGGACTTCAGGACGCCATCAACCGTTTCGCGGATAAGCTGACGGGCATAGTCAACGGCATAGACACCGAAGTATACGACCCTTCCCGCGCTCCCGCGCTCTTCGCTCACTACGACGCGAAGGATCGGAGCGGCAAGGTGCAGAACAAGCTCGCCTTGCAAAAACTTCTCGGGCTGCCCGAGCGTGCTGACGTACCCATGATTACCATGGTAAGCCGTCTCGCTTCGCACAAGGGGCTGGATATACTCAAAGGCGCAATGCCGAGGATAATAAGCGAGGACGTGCAGTTCGTACTTCTCGGCACGGGCGAACCCGAATATGAGGGATACTTCTCCGACCTCGAACGCTCCTGCCCCGATAAAGTCCGCGCACTCATCAAGTTCGACCCGAGCATGTCGCAAAAACTGTTCGCGGCGGGCGACATATACATGATGCCGTCGAGGAGCGAGCCTTGCGGGCTGGGACAGATGATGGCTATGCGCTACGGCACTATCCCCATCGTCCGCAACGTGGGCGGGCTTAACGATACCGTCCGCGAGGGCGAGAACGGCAACGGTTTCATCGCGTCGGAGTATACGGCGGACTCCCTTGCGGCGGCGACTAAACGCGCTCTCGAAATGTTCCGTGACAAGGAGAAGTGGGAGGCGCTTGTCGACCGCGCCATGAACGAGGATCTCTCCTGGAAGGTCAGCGGCGAGAAGTATATAGCCCTGTATAAAAAAATACTCGGCATTTAAGCACAGTCCGAGCCGAAAAAACCGAAATCAAGCAAGTAAGCAAAAACGCGCTTCGTTACATGACGGGGCGCGTTTTGCCGAAAGGAGAGAGTTAAAAGACGAATTATTTATCTGTAGGAGCGGGGAGATAGGACATGGGATCCACCCAATTACCTTCGGAGTCGGTGAGTTCGAGGTGGAGGTGCGCGCCGTCGTTCTGCTCGTTGGACATGGAGTCGGAGACGTATCCGATCTGTGTGCCGACGGAGACGGAGTCGCCTTCCTCGACCAGCGTTTCGCTCGAGAGGGACATATACTCGGCGGTATTACCGTCTGTCTGTTTGATGGTGATCGTATAGCCGTTTTGCGTGGTATATGCCACCTTTTCCACCTTTCCGCCGTATATAGCCGAGACTACCGCGCCCTTTTCCGCTTTGAAGTCGGTGCCGTTATGGGTGGAGTACCACTTGAGCGTATCCGACCACACCATTTCTTCGATATTGAATTCCTGCCCGACTGTGTAGGAAAGCAGGGGAGAGCCGTACTTGACCTGACCGGAAGTGGGATCGTCGGGCTCGGACGGGTCCGTTGGATCGTCGGGCACGGCGGGATCGTCGGGCTTTGCGGGATCGTTCGGCTCGTTGGGATCCGAGGGATCGTCGGGTACGGTGGGGTTGTTGGGATCGATAGCGGGGGGCTGATTGCCCGATTTGCCGACAGAGAGGGCGATGGTGGTGATGATGACGGCGAGGACGACGGCAACGGCTATCACAATGAGCGCAATGAGGCTCTTTTTGTTCTTTTTGTTTTCTTTGTTCATCTGGAAACCTCCGTTAATGTTCACGCACGATTATAACCGAGTCCGCGGAGGTTATACATTAAAATTCAAAGTTTATAAAAACATTTGCCAAAAAAGGAAAAATATGATAGACTTAACCAACAGCAAACTTATAAAACGGTATTTTGAATCAAATTCCGACAGCGGGAGGTGACATTATGGCAGACGAAAGGATAAACAACGCCGAATTCAAACGTCTTTCCGAGTTATGCGAGAGCAGCTCGAGCATAGACGCGGAACTTTATAATAAATATGAAGTCTATCGCGGGCTGAGACACCCCGACGGGCGCGGCGTTCGCACAGGTCTTACCGATGTTGCCGACGTTATGGTCAACAAGGAAGTGGACGGAGAGCTTAAACCTTGCGCAGGCGAACTGTACTACCGCGGTTACGACGTTAAGGACATTGTCAAGGACTGCATGAGCAGTCACCGCTTCGGCTTCGAGGATACCGTCTATCTCCTCCTCTTCGGGGATCTCCCCAATCATGATGACTCGGCGAAGTTTAACGAACTGCTCGGCGGGCGGAGAACGCTCCCGACAGCGTTTTTCCGCGACGTAATAATGAAGTCGCCCAGCGTGGACATAATGAACTCCATGGCGCGCTCCGTGCTCACGCTGTATTCCTATGACGACAGGGCGGAGGACCTCTCTCCCGAGAACGTACTCCGTCAATGCCTCGACCTCATAGCGGTGTTCCCGCAGCTGGCGGTATACGGATATCAGGCATATGCGTATTATAAGTCGACGAGCAACAGCTTTTTCATACACGACCCCGATCCCAAGCTCTCGACGGCGGAGAACATACTCCACATGCTCCGCATAGACAGCAAATATACCAAGCTGGAAGCGCGGGTGCTCGACCTTGCTCTCATACTCCACGCAGAGCACGGCGGCGGAAATAACTCGACCTTCACTACCCGCCTCGTCTCTTCCACGGGTACGGATACATACTCGGCGATAGCGGCGGCTCTCGGCTCGCTCAAAGGTCCCAAGCACGGCGGCGCGAATATCAAGGTTATACAAATGTTCGCGGATATCAAAGCCAACGTCCGCGACTGGGCGGACGACGACGAAGTGCGCGCATACCTCGCTAAAATACTCGATAGGCAGGCATTCGACCGCAGCGGACTTATATACGGTCTCGGTCACGCGATATATCAGATATCCGACCCCCGTGCCGAAGTTTTCCGCGGTGCGGTGGAGAAGATAGCGAGAGAGAAGCACCGCGACGACGAGTTCGCTCTCTATCGGAAGGTGGAGAAGGTGGGCGCAGATCTGCTCGCCGAGCGCCGTAAGTCGGATAAGGGCGTGTGCGCCAACGTCGACTTCTACAGCGGCTTCTTCTATCAGATGCTCGGACTGCCGCAGGAACTCTTTACCCCTATGTTCGCAATAGCGCGTATAGCCGGTTGGAGCGCGCACAGACTTGAGGAGCTCATAACGACGGGCGGCAAGATTATGCGCCCCGCATACCTCTATGTGGGCGACCATAAAAAGTATATCAGGTACGAGGACAGATAAGCCGCGGGGCATAAACCGCGGGAAGCGGGAACGCAAAAAAGTGCGAGCCCGCTTTTTAATTTTCAATAATGTATCGTATGTGAGTTATTCATTTGTGTAAAAATTATTACACTTATGATATATCAAAATTCGCAAATATGTATCATAATAACTCATAACTACATATGGGAGTAGAATGGAAAGGAAAATGAATGTACTAAACAGGATCAAAGAACTGCAAAACGAAAGGGGGTGGACGAACTATCAGCTATCGCAGGAGGCGGCGCTTAATTCTTCCACAATCGAAAACATGTTTTTGCGCCAGACAATGCCGTCGATGGCGACATTGGCAGCTATCTGCGAGGCGTTCGATATCTCTCTGTCTCAGTTTTTTTGCGAGACGGAGAATATATACATGACAAATGACGAAATAACGGTAATCAAAAAATATCGTAAACTCACCAAGAAAAGCAAGCAAATCATACGGGTCATGTTAGGCGAACTCGATTGAAGTAAAGACGCTCCGCAAGGGGCGTCTTTCGCGTATCTGTTTTCGGCATAATTCGACATCTGCCCACGCTCACGGCGGGAGGGTTTTGTGAGAGTGCCCGAGCGGAGGGTGCGAAAAAGGAGGAGCCTCGGCTTATGAATACAGGGGAGAGGGAGCGGCTGCAACTGCGACGCTTCCTTTTTGCGTTGCATATATGTCGCACTCGAGGTAATCGAATACCGTCACGCAAGCCCAGCCGCGCTGCGAATAATGCGGAGTATGCGAGCCGTGCCGTCGAAGCGGTAACTCCGCAAGGCGGCGGAAAGTCGGTCGGCGCTCCCTTCCAGCCGCGTGAGAAGGTTTGGTAAATCGGCGGCGAGCGTGCTTTGCCCGGCGGTCATGGCAAGCCCGTTATCGCGGAAGTAGGCGGCGTTATTCACCTGATCCCCGCGGCTCGCGCCCTTGGGCAGGGGGATGACGAGCATGGGCACGCCGAGGGCACCGAGTTCGAAGAGGGAATTGCCCC
>CANPYH010000063.1 GCA_947588325.1 uncultured Clostridia bacterium | reverse complement strand
TGAATTTACTGCCCTTTGGGGTCAAATGGTCGAGGTGACAAGACTTGAACTTGCGACCTCACGGTCCCTAACCGTGCGCGCTACCAGACTGCGCCACACCTCGACATGCTTGTTTATTCAGTTGGCTCGGCTTACGCGCGGTGGAACACCGTTCTGAGCATTATCGGGTTTCCGCTATCGTCCTTATTGACTACGGGATTGCCCTCTCCGTCCACCGTGTAGTCCTCAATCTCGACTACAAGGGTGTCGGCGTCCTCGATTTTAAGCGTGTATTTAAGCGCGCCGCGATTGCCGCCCTCGCGAAGCTCTATCTTTGCGCCCGCAAGGTCGTATTTAGCGTAGTAAGTTTCGGTCACGTCGGGACCTATACCCAGCACGGCGTTATTGTCCTCGGAAAGAGTAAGGCAACGAGAGGAGTCCTCGGTGAAGTAGTCGCCATAGAGATCGCTCTCTTTCGAAATGCCGTCTACGCCGCACGCAGTCAGCGCGATAACACAGGTCATCGCCGTCAGAACAAGTATTATTACGGGCAAAGCCATCTTCCATACTCTTTTCATACGCGATTGATTATACTCTAAATGTCGGCGGGTGTCAAGTAATTTTCGGATACCTATTGCAATATATCTCCGTTTGTGGTATAATACGCGGTATGAGAATAGATAAATTCCTGAAAGTATCGAGAATACTCAAGCGTCGGGCGGTCGCTGCGGACGCATGTGCGAGCGGAAAAGTCTCCGTAAACGGGCGCGTAGTCAAGCCGTCCTACCAGGTCAAGCCTGAGGATGTAGTGACCGTCGCCTTCGCGGGCGGGGAACTTCGGTTCGTTATTAAGTCGGTAAACGAAAAAGCAAGTGCAAAGGAGGCGGATACGCTTTATGAGCTTATATGACGACGATGTCTATCTTACAGAGGACTCTTTCTCACCCGGGTTTCTCGAACACATGCGAGACATGGCTATCGGGGCTCTGCCCAAGCCGCGGAATCTTAAACCGTACAAAATCTCGGCGATAATACTGTGCGCGGGCAGGGGCGAACGCATGGGGCTGCCCTATAACAAACTGCTCTACCATATCGGGGATAAGACCATACTCGAAACGACCTTGCAAACCTTTTGCGACTGCAAGTTCTTCTCCGAGATACTTTGCGTGTGCGCGCCCAACGACTTCGATATAGTCAAGGATATGTGCCTCGAGCAGGGCGTAAGCGTGTGCCTCGGCGGGGATACGAGAACGGAGAGTTGCCGACGCGCTATCGCTAAACTCCAAAAGTCGGATATAGTGGTAATACACGACGGAGCGCGCCCCTTCGCATCCATGCACATGATCTACCAGGCTGTATCCAGCGCGCTTGATTACGGCAGCGGTATATGCGCCGTGCCCGTTGTGGACGCTATTAAGCTCACGCACGAGGGCGAGATAGTGGAAACCCTGCCCCGCGACCGACTTTACAGCGCGCAAACGCCGCAAGCCTTCCGCTACGACGAGATTAAGGACGCATATTCGCGGATCGAAGGCAATTATGCCGACGATAGCGAGGTGTATCGGCTGGCGGGTTATAAGCCGAGAATCGTGAACGGAGAGTATATTAACCGCAAAGTCACAACTATGGCGGATATTATGAACGTTGCGGACGGGTATAAAATCGGGTTCGGCTACGACGTACACCGCCTCGTACCCGACAGAGACGTCATACTCGGCGGGGTCTATATCCCCTACGAGAAGGGTCTGCTCGGTCATAGCGACGCCGACGTGCTCACCCACGCCATTATGGACGCACTGCTCTCCGCCGCAGGGCTGCCCGATATAGGGGTGCTGTTCCCCGACACCGATCCGCAATTGAAGGATATATCCAGCTTCCTGCTGCTCAAAAGAGTAAAGGATATGTTGGACGAGAGACGTATCAATATAATTAACCTCTCCGCCGTCATTATGGCGGAACAGCCCAAAGTGGCGGATAAGATTCAGATGATGATAAGCGCGCTCTCACGCACGCTGGATATCGCGCCGCGCTGCGTCAATATCAGCGCGACGACTACCGAAAAGCTCGGCGTTGTCGGGGACTGCGAGGGTATCGCCTCCGCCGCCGCAGTGCTTGTCGGCACATAAGGGTTTAGGCGCGGAAAGTGAATTAGTGCGAACGGAGTAGCCGAGACATAGCCGAGATTGCACGGCGAATATAGTATGCGGGAAAGATTAACCGACTATTATGCACGGACGGCAAAGATTAACCAAGCAAAATATTACACGGACTAAACAAAATATTACACGGACGACGCGCGGAAATTTGCGACGGAAACGTTGACAAAGTCGCGGGTGTGTGGTATTATTAACTCCCCTTGGGGCTGTAACGGCTTCGACGGGTAACCGAACCACGGTCATAAGCACGCGGAAGGGTCGGCTTCCTAAAAACGCGAAAAGCAATTAAATGCTAACAAAACAACTTCCAAGGCAAGCGTTCCCGCTTTCGGCGGAGCTCTTGCTTGCGCAGCCTGAGTTAGTTGCGCCGCTTATGTGACAATTCACCGAGTCACACCGAGCGTCAGTCAGGTGAAAACCTTTGCGGCGAGCGGGCATAGCCGCAATTGTACCCCTGCCCTCGCGGCGTAGGCTTTGTTTGTTAAAATCCGCCGTTAAACCTTAAACAAAATAAGCGTGTAGAAGGTCCGTCGCGACATTATCCGGACATGAGTTCGACTCTCATCAGCTCCACCATAACAAGCAAATACGCACAGGGTGGGCAGTGCGTATTTGACACGAACAAGTCCACCAAAAAAAACTTATCCGAACTTGCGGATAAGTTTTTTCTTATAAATTTCAAAAAATGTATTGACAAAAGCGGATTTTATGATATAATTATTCGATTTGCCATAAGGCAAATGGACGGCTTGGGCAAAAAGGAGAATAAAGATGTTTCACTATGTAGAGGACAAAGAATTTTTGCGCAGGGCGCAATCTTTTTGTAGCAAAATCGTAAAAGAGGTTGAGGCTGAATGCCGTCGGGATGGGCTGAACAGTCAGGTCTTCTTGATCGGAAGCGGGGCAAGAAATATGGTTACGCAAAATGAAAATGGTTCGATTGATTTTGACTACAATTTGAATGTCTTATCCTGCAACGATTGGGAAAACGGAAAAGGAATAAAAGAACTCGTGCGAAAAGCATTTAATCGTGTCATGCAAAAAAATAAGCTGCACGATGTGGAAGATTCAGGGTCATCATTGACAACGAAACCGATTTGTTTTAAAGATAATCCAAGAATTGAATTTTCCATCGATCTTGCCATCGTTACAATGAACGATGGCGGAATATGGGAAAGGCTCATCCATGACAAAACTGGATTCATGTCATATGATAAGTATTATTGGAACCGAGTGCAAAATTCCACGGAGATGTGGGAAAAAGCGCGGGCGTTAAAGCGGGAAGGCTATTGGAATATTGTTCGGAAGCAGTATCTAATGATAAAGGATACATACTTGCGAAGGAATGAACATCATCCTTCTTTTGTATGTTATATTGAAGCAGTTAACAATGTATATAATCAATATTTCTAAAATTAAAAGTTCAACTTAGGTTGACACCGTTCCACCATCAAAAGAAAATATGCACCTCAAACGGGGTGCGTATTTTCTTTTAATAAATCTACTTATAAATCCACCAAAAGTTCAGCAGCATATATGCGACAGAATGGTGCGGATTTTGTTATGCGCGCGGCCCTGTTTATTCGTCGGATTGGTGCTTATAAATAGGCAAAAGCATGCGCGTATTCTCTTTGTATCGGATAAAACCGTCTTTGCGGGATTGGTGACCGTCGGCAAGGGGTATGCTGATAAAAAGAAACATGAGGGTGTTTGCAAGCGCGCCGCCCATAAGCCACCAACGGGTGGGCATTATGCACACTGCGGCAAGGGCTATCCCCCACCACATTATTATTTCTCCGAGGTAGTTCGGGTGGCGGGAATATTTCCAAAGCCCGTTGCTGATAAAGCCGCCGCTGTGATTTTTGCGGAAAATGTGCATTTGTATGTCCGAAGCGCCTTGCAATACGACGGCGGCTATCGAGACGCAGAAAAATATAATGCTTCCCGCGTTAAACGTCGGCGCAGGTGTCGCCATATAAGTGAATACA
Source organism: uncultured Clostridia bacterium (assembly GCA_947588325.1). GTDB lineage: Bacteria > Bacillota > Clostridia > Christensenellales > Pumilibacteraceae > Protoclostridium. The sequence goes on along the minus strand of CANPYH010000063.1, from coordinate 4,549 downwards.
GCGGGGAGTACGCAACCGTAAACGACGAGGGTGGGCACCAAATGTATGCCCAAGAAATTCACGAATATATACCACCTGCCCGTCTTTTGCGCGAGCATGGTGTATCGCCAATCCTGATAGGACAAACCGCGGAAGGTGTACGCCCAATTCGCGGTCAGCCGCACGCCCCATATCAATACCGCTATCAGCGGCAAAAGATTTGCGGCGGACGGCGACGTTATTATGGCGTATGCAACCAAAATCACGATGGGCTGAACGCTCCAATACGGGTCATAGACGGACGCGTTTTTGAAAATAAGGCTGAAAATAAAAACGAAAACCGTTGCCGCTATGTCGGCAATCAGCAGTGCAAGGACGAAATTCATTACCCGTTGCAAAAAGTAATATGAGATTATGCCGATTGCGGCGGCTAAAACGTACACAGCGAAAAGGACCAGATAACCGATTATTCTTTTCATATTTTTCCTTTGTTCCTGTTTCTATATTTTATAAAGCGAAGAGTGTTTTTTGATTACGCCGTTGCGTATTCGAAAAATTCGTCGAACGTGATCGAGAAAAATTTTACGAGGGAGACAATGTAACTTGCTTTCGGCTCGTTCACGGAACGCTCCCAATAGTCTATTGCTTTTTGGCTCACGCCTATTTGTTTTGCCAACTGCATTTGGGTCATTCCCTTTTCCAACCGTAATTCCTTTATTTTCTCGCCTATATTCATGCTTATATTTTAGAAGAAATCTTCTGTAAATACTTGACAAAGAAGAAATCTTCTTATATAATTTTATTATATTATAAAAAATATACAAAAGGAGTAAGAACATGAAAAAAATTGCAAAGAGTATCGCGCTTATTTGCGCAATTACGACCGTTGCCGCCGTTGCGTTTGCATTTACCGCTTGCGGTGCAGAGGTGACTTATACGTACGCCGGGTGCGAATTCAATTACGGATCTACTGAAATATTTGATACCATGTACAAGGGATCCACCATTACCGTCAGTGACAGTAAAATTGTTTGGAAAATATCAGATATTTCTGAGGTATTGACAGTCAAGAAGGACGGTGAAAAATATATTTGTTCCGGCGAATATGTGGATAGAATGGCGCAAGCGTCAGGCGCAACTGCCGCCGGTGTACCTTTTGAGTTCTATGGTATTAAAACAGAAGACGGATTTGACCTTGTTCAAATTGAAGATATCGTGGAAATAGTCTTTCATTTCGTCAAATAACAATTATTATCTTAATGCACTCATTTTATAAAAAATATGTCCGTTCGCCACCGCACGGACATATTTTTTATTTCGGACTTAAATATCCCCATGGAGTGCGCAAGGAGCGGCTTATTGCAAACAATACTTACACGCTCAGCGGATCTAACAAAAAATCAAAAATATTCATTATACAAAAGCCGCTGTCGTTGTAGTGCGTGACGACGGGGTCGAAAGTTACAATGATTTTTTTGAACGAATCGTTGATTTTTCCGAGAGAGGTCTGCTCCTGCGCTAGTTTTTCGGCGTTGCTTAAAGTGAATGCCGACTGAATATAAATGCGTTGGTCGTATTTATTACAAACAAAATCGACTTCAAGCTGCTTTTTAACGGTGTTGTTACCATTCTTTTCCACCGCGCCTATTACCCCGACGTCCACGCTGAAACCGCGCACTATGAGCTCGTTATAAATCGCATTCTCCATCAAATGTGTGATTTCGCTTTGCCGAAAATTGATCCGAGCGTTACGCAATCCCAAATCGGTGAAATAATATTTTTGCGGCGTCTCGATATACTTCTTTCCTTTGATGTCGAAGCGCATTGCGCGGCTGATTAAAAAACTATCTATGAGAAAATCGAGATACCGCTCTATCGTAATGCCTGAAATATTGCTTTGCTTTACGCTCTTGAACGTGTCGGCAAGTTTCTTGGGGTTGGTCATACTGCCTATCGAAGAGGAGAGAATGTTGAGCAGTTCTTTAAGCTCGCCGTCTTTTCGGATATTATGGCGGTAGACAATATCCTTAATATACGTTTCTTCAAAGAGATTCTCGAGATAAGTTTTTTTCTGCTCGTGAGAGGACATTTTTGCGACCTGCGGCAATCCGCCGTAAGTGATATATTGCGTGAAAGCCTGTGTTTTATCCCCTCCGCTAACGGCGTAAAACTCACCGAAAGACAAAGGATAGAGGTGGACTTGGTCGCCTCTCCCGCGAAACTCGGTTATGATATCCTTGGACAAAAATTTTGCGTTGCTGCCCGTAACATATACGTCAACGTTCTCGATATGCAACAAACTATTGAGTACCGTTTCGAAATCTTCCGCAAGCTGCACCTCATCCAACATAACAAAATACATTCCGCCGTCGACAATGCGACTTTTAATATAACGGTACAACTCCAAAGGTTTTCTGTATTCGATATAGTTAATATCGTCAAGGTTCACCGTAACGATATGGCTTTCGTCAACTCCGCTTTCGAGGAGATACTTTCTGAACAGCGTGAACAATAAGTAAGACTTCCCCGCGCGTCTCACCCCCGTCACAACCTTTATCATACCGTTGTTTTTACGGTCGATTAGTTTTTGCAAATATAAGTCTCTGCGAATTTCCATATCCTCTCCTAATAAAAATTTTTGCATATTTTGCCCGAAATTTTTACTTCGTTTTGCATAGTATATACGATTTGCCCCGATTTAGCAAGCATTTTACATGACTTAATAAAAATTTTTACATATTTTGCCCGAAATTTTTAATAAGGAATATTTTTTACGGACTTTGCTATTCCCTGCTTTGCATAATAAACATTAGGAACACCACTCCACACCCATTTCGAGGGTTTTGTTTCCGCATTATGGCGTAGACCGTAAATAATAGGATATAAGATAAAGGGTTATTTTTAATAATTATCTTTATAAAAAATATCCTTATAAAAAACAACGTTCTTTTGAAAAGACCGAATAATAGTGTTCTTTTGTAGAGCCCAAAAGAACCAAAAGTATTTATTTGTTCTTTTGTAAAAGAACCAAAACATTGTTCTTTTGTAGAGCCCAAAAGAACCAAAAGACTCCGGGACACTTTCGACTGTGTCCCGGACCCCGCAACGAATTAAAGACTTATTTACTCGATATATTATGTTAGTTGATGGACTAAGGTGGAAGTATCGACTGTGCAAAAGAGTATGTTCAGACATATCGGAAATATTGTGACATAACGACTATGAGATAAAGAATTATTCTTACTTTGTTGCGCTGACACTTGCACCCCTACGCGCTATGACAGTGTATGCGGTAGAGCGCGGACGGATTTTATTGAGGTTATACTATGCCCTGCTTTGTCGCGATGACGCTTACGCACCTACCAACGCGCTATGAAAGAGTGTATGCGGTGATACGCAGGCGTATTTTTTATGCCAAGTTGTAAAGACTGAGTTCGAATATGGAATAACCGTAAGTTGTGGTGCGGCGGAGGCACTGTATGAGGATATATTTGACGGGCAATATTTCGGACGGCGAAACGCTGTCCGTGCGCGCGCCCGATGACGACTGAACGTGCGCCACTTCCTGCCATGATTTGCTGTCGTCGGTGGCGAAATACACCTTATATTCCGCCGCGGAAGCCGCTTCCCATTTTATTCGGAGTTGATAGACGGTCACGGCCTTATTGAGGGCGATTTCCACCCATACGTCGTCCACGCCGTGTTTCGACTCCCAACGCGTATCCTCGTCACCGTCCATCATTCTGCCGATGACGTGCTCGTTACCGTTTTCGGAGTTTGTCGTTACTGTCGCGCCGCTTGTATCCGCCTTTTTCAGCGTTTGCGTTTTGAGCGAAATCGAGGTCAGAGCGCCGCCGTCCGCTCTTATTTCCACGGTATGTTTGAAAGTCAGCACGATCGGCGCGGACTCATACCCGTTCGACGTTTTGATGAGAGCCGTCTGCACTCCGTCGATATACAATTTCGCGCCCGTGAGCGTGCCGCCGAGGACGACTTTGACGTAATCTTCGCGCGCGCCGCAGGAAAGGAGATATTTCACGCTGCCGCCCTTGCCGAACGTGAGAGAGGACGTGCCGCTTACGCCTTTCGCCTCGGCATAATCCGCGACGGCGACGGAATCGCTGTCGGCATATTCGGCGAAACTGTCGGTGACCTTCGTCGGGTCTGCCGTGACGAGGGAGCATGCCGGCACGAGGGCGCTTCCGACAACGCCGCCGTTATTTCTGAACGTATAACGGACGGGCTTTGCCGTCGGATTCCAACACACCGCCGTGTATTTTCCGTTATTCTTGTATACGGTTGCCGACGCGCCGTTTTCCGCGCGGATCTCCGTCGTGCGCACGCCCATTGACTTCATTCCGTGGATCAGCCAATATACGTTGAACTGCTCGGAGTTGTTGCCGACGTTGCCCTGCTCGGCGAGGGTCTGTTCATACCACTCGATCGCTTCGTCGGCGTCGTATATCGCGACGATGGGAATGAAAATGTGCTGCCAGGCGTATATCTTTTTATGCGCCTCTTCGACGTTCCACATACCTTGGTCGCGGCGCATATTTTCAATCAATTTTTC
>CANPYH010000062.1 GCA_947588325.1 uncultured Clostridia bacterium | reverse complement strand
ATGCACCGCGTCTTGTGGTCGATATCTCCGTTGTTCCAATTCTCGCCGAAGAGGATATCGTCGTTATAGTGCGCAAACTCGGGAGCGAACTCACCGAGCGCCTTTCTTCCTGCGTCCTGTGTGATTTTTTTCATATAAAAACTCCTTTATCGATTTTTGAGGCTCTTGCCGAGCTCGTATGCTTCCGACATATAGCGGGAGCGAGCCGTCATAGCGGGCGTTCCGCAGCCCCTGCCGAGGATCATTCCCGCATCTTGTAAATTCAGATACCGCACGAGCGTTTGATAGTGCGCCGCGAGTGCGTCGAACGTCCAACCGTCCGCGTTCCAGGCAACCGAGATAAGCGCCGACTTCATGCGCTTTCTTTGTATCTCGCCGTTAAACGCGCAGAAACGGTCGATTACCGTTTTGAGCTGTGCGGACATTCCGTAGTAGTATAGCGGCGTGACGAAAACCAGCATATCCGCGCCTATAATTTCCGCCTTGATACCGCCGCTACCGCCGTTTTCCGAACCCATATCGTCCTTTTGCGCACATGGGCCGCCGTATCCGCAACGGACGCAACCCGTGCAGGGGCGGACGTTTACCCGCGCCGCGTCGATAACCGAGACGCTGTTTCCCGCCCCTGTTGCGCCTTTGATAAACTGCTCGGCAAGCATATTGGACGAGCCGTGCTGTTGCGGACTCCCCGTTAAAACGACGATCTTCATAAGTTCAGACTTTCCACCCAGGCTTTGAGCGAGCTTTCGGTTGCGCCGTTTATGAGTTTGCCGCCCTTAAAGACGGCGTGGGGTGCGCAGGGGCGAAGCGCGTCCACCGTTGCGCCAAGCCCGCTACCGCCGCTCGTAGCGAAGAGCACGATCTCTTTACCCGAAAAGTCGTAGCTTTCGAGGAAGGTCTTGATAATGGTCGGCGCGGTGTACCACCAGACGGGGAAGCCGATAAATACGGCGTCATAGTCCCCGAGGTTTGCGACGCGGCTTGCGATTTCGGGGCGGGAGGCAGGGTCTTTCATCTCGAGGGTAGAACGACTCTTTTTGTCCATCCAATTGAGGTCTGCCGACGTGTAAGGCGTTTTCGGCTCGATTTCGAAGAGATCGGCGTTCGCCGCTTTGGCAAGAAGGCTTGCCGCTTTTTTCGTAGTTCCGCTTGCCGAAAAATACGCTACCAGAATTTTTTTACTCATATTCATTCTCCTTTTGCGGCTATTCTTTGCATTTTCGCCGCTAAATTTTGCAAAATTTCAAGAAGCTCTTCGGGGGCTTCTATCTCCGAATAAATTTTCTTTTCCCGCCTGTATAAGTCGGAGAGTGTTCTGTCGGCGTACTCCTTGCCGCTCGGGGTCAGTGATACGAGCAGTTCCCGCCGCTCTCCCTCAATAGGAGAGAGCACGATATAGTTTTTGCTCTCCAAATCCTTGATAATGGTGTTCGCCGTGCTCCGCGGAATATCCCAATCGTCGCAGATCTGTTTCTGGCTGTGCCGCTTTCCGTCGTTTAAGGCGTATATGATCCAAAGAAGATTGGGGGAGGCGAGGTCGCAGTTCTTTCCATACTGCTCATATACGCCGTCAATCTGATACACGAGCTTTCCAAGTCGGTAAAAAAAGCTGCGCTCGTCCATAAAGTTCACCTCTGAAATTCTATTTCGTATTTTAATTATAATTCGATTTCGGATTTTTGTCAACCGTTTAATTGTTTTTTAATAAAATTTTTCGGGGGAGGAGGGGCGGGGCTTGCTACATGATATCACCTTTTTACATATAATTTTGATAAACCCTTGCAAAGCGGTGCGATATGGTGTATAATAGACAAAATAACATGGAGGGAAGGGCTTTGCAGGACGAAGAAGTAGCCAAACTTCTGGAAAATGTACGCGCATGCGGCAGGGCGGTTAAGATCGTCGCGGCGACCAAGACGCGTACAGCCGAGGAGATTAACGAGCTTGTTAAATATGGCATAACCGCGATGGGAGAGAACCGTGTGCAGGAACTGCTCTCCAAGTACGACGGATTGAAAATTCCCGAGGTGCATTTTATCGGCGCGCTTCAGACCAATAAAGTCAAGTATATCGTCGACAAAGTGCAGATGATACAGTCGGTGGATCGCCTCGAACTCGGCAGGGAGATAGACAAGCGCTCCGCCGCCGTCGGTCGGGTGATGGACGTGCTCGTGGAGGTTAATTACGGCGAAGAGGCGAGCAAGAGCGGCTGTGACAGGTCGGAGTGTATGCGGCTTATCGAGCAACTCCGCGCACTGCCCAATATCCGCGTCAGGGGGCTTATGAGCGTACTCCCGATAGGCGCGCCCGAGGATATGTACGAGGGAATGCACCGACTGTTTAACGAGGCGCAGGGCGCTTTCGACGGGATCGAATACCTTTCCATGGGAATGAGCGACGACTATATGACCGCGCTCGCCCACGGAGCAAATATAATACGCCCGGGAACATTGATTTTCGGACGGAGGAATTACGCTTGAACGCCTCGGAATTAACCGTGGCAAGGAGGGAAAATGGCAGATAAAAAGATGGAAGATTATCCTTACTTCGAGGACACGCACTCCGTTCCGTCGGACGGCTCGTTTCTGCCGCCGACGTCCAAGGATCGCATAGTCCCGAGGGAGTATCAGAACGTCCTCGTCTATGAGCCCAAAGTCTATTCGGACGTACAGACGCTCATAGACTATCTTAAACGCAAAGAACCTGCGATAATCAATCTCGACGGGTTGGAGGAGTCCTGCGCCCAACGCATTCTCGACTTCACTTCGGGCGCGATATACGCGCTTAACGGCAGCGTGCTCCGCATAGCGGGCAATATTTTCCTTCTCTCTCCCGAAGGCGTAGGAGTTACCGTACCACATGAATTTACTGAAAAATAAGCCGACCGTAAAAAGATACGTCGTTCAGTCGGTAGTCGCCGTCGCCGTAATCGCCTTTATGCTCGTGTTCGACCTCGTGACCAAGGCGGTTGTAGAGGGGAATATGGCGGTAGGCGACAGTGTGCCCGTAATTCCCAATTTCTTCTATATAACGTTTATATACAACGACGGAGCGGCTTGGGGAATGACGGTGATAATGCCCCTCGTTATAACGCTGACATTTATCGCCCTTGCCGCCTTCCTTCTCCTGCTCTTCTTCCCCGATAAGCGCAAGAATATGCTCTTCATCGTTGCAATGGCAATGGTGACGGCGGGAGCGACGGGTAACCTCATAGACAGGCTTTACCTCGGGCAGGTGCGCGATTTCCTCAACTTCTTCATCTTCGGATACGACTTTCCCGTATTCAACATTGCGGACGTTTCCCTCGTCGTCGGAGTAATACTCCTCGTCGTATTCCTGATAATATGTCTGGTTAAGGCTCTCTCGCAGTCCAAAAAGGAAAAGGCGAAGGGTGCTACTGACGGCGCTTCTGCCGCGGACAACTCCGATACAGCAAATACCGCGAACTCAGATAACAATAACTCCGATAGCGCGAACGCCGATAATAACAACACGGTCGCCGCGGATAGCGGGAAGTCGGACGCGCCCTCGGATGAGGGCGACAAGCCGAGCGATGACGGCGGGGGCGGCGAATGAAGCTCTTCGTCGAAACGGGGGAGAAAATGCGGTTAGACGTCTATCTCGCCGACGAGACGGAATATACCCGCTCATACATAAAACAGCTCATTGACGGCGGCAGGGTGCTTCTTAACGGCAAAACGGTTAAGTGCGGCGCGTTGGTGGCGAGCGGAGACGAGGTAACTCTCGACCCGCCCGAGCCGATAACGACGGCGGAGCCCCGCGACATACCGATAGACATAATATACGAGGACGACGACATAGCCGTGGTGAATAAGCCGCAAGGTCTGACGGTACACCCCGCGGCGGGCAACTACGACAACACGCTGGTGAACGCGCTGATGTTCCGCCTGAAAAACCTCTCGGCTATAAACGGCGCGCTCCGCCCCGGGATAGTGCACAGGCTGGACAAGAACACGAGCGGGGTTATGGTGGTCGCAAAGAACGACAGGGCGCACCTCTCGCTTTCGGCGCAGATAGCCGAGCGCAGTGCGGTTAAGATATACCTCGGCATTGTGGACGGGCACCTGAAAGAAGAAACGGGCAGGGTAAACGCCCCGATAGGAAGGAACCCGCGCGACCGCAAACTCATGGCGGTGGTGCCGAGCGGCAGGACGGCGGTGACCGACTATGAGGTGACGGAGCGGCTTAACGCTCACGACCTCGTGCGCTTCCGCATACTGACCGGGCGCACGCACCAGATACGCGTGCATGCAAAGTACCTCGGTCACCCGATAACGGGGGACGAACAATACGGCAGAGGCTCGGTATACGGCTCCAAAGGCCAATTGCTCCACTCTTACAGCCTGACTATTGCGCACCCGTCGACGGGCGAGACAATGACCTTTACGGCGCCGCCACCCCCCGATTTCGAGAGGATATTGCGGCTTTTACGACAAGTATAAGGCGAAGGATAGATAATGATGTTACGAAAAAAAGACCTGTTGGGGCTTAAAGACCTGACCAAAGAAGAGATCGAGGACATACTCGATAACACCGCGGCGATGAAAGAGGCGTTCGTGAGCGGCGAGACCCTCGACTCGCTCAAAGGCAAGTGCGTCGCCACGCTGTTCTACGAAAACAGCACGCGGACGAAGAACTCTTTCGAGACCGCCGCGCGTTTTCTCGGCGCTCGCACGTTGTCCATATCCGTCGCAACCTCCTCTGTGCAAAAGGGCGAGTCGCTGATAGACACGGGCAGAACGTTGGACGCGCTGATGACGGACATAATCGTCATACGTCACTCCATGGCGGGAACCCCTGCGCTCCTCGCAAAGAACGTCCGCTCCTCGGTAATTAACGGCGGCGACGGCATGAACGAACACCCGACGCAAAGCCTGCTCGACCTCTTCACCATGCGGGAAAAATTCGGCACGATAAAGGGACTGAAAGTGGTAATGGTGGGGGATATCAAGCACTCGAGAGTGGCTCGGAGCAATCTGTGGGCGCTCGGCAAGCTCGGCGCGGAGACGACGGTGGTTGCGCCGCAAACGCTGCTACCCAAGGGCGTCGAGGAGCTTGGCTGCGAAGTGAGCTACGATCTCGAAAGCGCGGTCGCGGGGGCTAACGTGGTAATGGGGCTGCGTATCCAGCTCGAACGGCAGAAAGCGGGACTTTTCCCCTCCATATCCGAATACGGCGACGAATTCGGCATAACGCGGGATAAGCTCGTCGCTTGCCCCGACGCGCTCATCATGCACCCGGGGCCTGTAAACCGCGGGATAGAGATAACGAGCGAGATAACGGACGGCGCTAACAGCGTCATAAACGAACAAGTGACTAACGGCGTGGCGGTGCGCATGGCAGTTATGGACATGCTCATGAGCGACGCGGTATAATCGGGGGAACGTATATGAGTATTCTTATAAAAGGCGGCAAGATAATAGACAGCGGCGAGGTCAAAGCCGACGTATTGATAGACAACGGCAGAATAGTCCGCGTGGGAGATATCCCCGAGTCGGAGGCTACGACGGTAATAAACGCCGCGGGTAAGCTCGTTATGCCCGGGCTGGTGGACATGCACTGCCACCTCCGCGAACCGGGCTTCGAGCACAAGGAGACGATAGACACGGGTAGCCGCGCGGCGATATACGGCGGATATACGTCCATAGCGTGTATGCCTAACACCAACCCCGTCATAGACAATGCGGCGATTGCGCGGTACGTCTCCATGCGCGGCAAAGAGGCGGACGGCGCGAGGGTATATCCCATCGGCTGTATAACCAAGGGGCAGAAGGGCGAAGAGCTTGCCGAGATGGGCAAGATGAAGGACGCGGGCATAGTCGCGGTCAGCGACGACGGCAAGCCCGTTATGAACAGCCGCGTCATGCGTAACGCCCTCGAATATGCCAAGACCTTTAACCTGCTCGTCATCGACCATACCGAGGACGCCAACATAAGCGGCGACGGTGTGGTGAACGAGGGAGTGAACGCGACGATAGCGGGGCTTCGCGGGATAAGCCGCGCGGCGGAGGAAATCGGTATCGCCCGCGACATAGTGCTTGCCGAAACTCTCGACGCCCGCGTGCATATTGCGCACGTCTCCACGGCGGGAAGCGTCGAACTCATTCGCGAGGCAAAGGCGCGGGGGGTAAAGGTTACCTGCGAGACCTGCCCGCACTACTTCTCGGCGACGGACGAGGAAATACTCTCGTATAACACCAATGCAAAGATTAACCCGCCCCTTCGCGAGCAGTCGGACTGCGACGCCGTGATAGAGGGGATAAAGGACGGCACGATCGATGTGATAGCGACCGACCATGCGCCGCACTCGGCGGACGAGAAGAACAGGGAGTTCGACCTCGCCCCCTTCGGCACGGTGGGGTTCGAGACGGCGCTCTCCCTCGCATATACCTACCTCGTAGACAGCGGGGAGATAGATATGCCCGCCCTTGTCGAGCTTATGAGCCACACTCCCGCACGCCTTCTCGGGCTGCCCGTCGTACATATAAAGGCGGGTATGATGGCGGACGTGATAGTGTTCGACCCCGACGCGTCCCGGACGGTAAGAGCGGCAGAACTGCACGGCAAGGGCAAGAACTGCCTCTTTGACGGGTGGATGCTCAAGGGCAGAGTGGAACACACCATAGTGGGCGGAGACCTTAAATTCTGAAAGAACGAAAACATACTTTGGCAGAATAAACGAAGGAGCATGCAATGATAATAGACAAACTTACGCGCAAAATAGCGGCAACGGGCAATCCCATTGTCGTAGGGCTGGACACCGCACCGCAGTACCTGGGCGATTACGAGATTCTCAAGGGCAATAAGTATGCGACCGCTATGGCAGTATTCGAATTCAATGCGTCGATAATAGACGCGATTAAGGACATAGTTCCCGCGGTCAAGGTCCAGATAGCCTATTACGAGGCGATGGGCACGGCGGGAATGAAAGCATTTGCAGATACTGTCAAGTTCGCGAAGAAGGCGGGATTGGTAGTTATAGCCGACGCCAAACGTAACGACATAGGCGCAACGGCGAAACAATACGCCGACGCATTCTTCGGCGGCGACTTCGACAGCGACTTTGTGACGGTAAACGGCTATCTCGGTACGGACGGTATCAAGCCCTTCCTCGGCAATAATAAGAAGGGTATATTCGTCCTTGTCAAGACCTCCAACCCCTCGGGCGGCGAGTTGCAGGACATGAAGCTGGAAAACGGCAGGACTGTATACGAGCAGATGGCGACCCTCGTTAAGGAATGGGGGGCGGACAGCAGGGGCAGGTGCGGCTTTTCCAACGTCGGAGCGGTGGTCGGGGCGACTTATCCCGAACAAGCACGGCAACTCCGCAAGCTCATGCCGCACACCTTCTTCCTCGTCCCCGGGTATGGCGCGCAGGGCGGCGGCGCGGACGACGCGGTTGCGGGCTTCGACGCAAAGGGCAGAGGGGGAATTGTCAATTCCAGCCGCGGCATAATATGCGCATATTTGCAGGATAAATATAAGGGTATGGACCCCGCTTCGGCGGCACGGGCGGCGGTTATCGACATGAGCGAGGATATTGCGGGAGCGTTACAGAGAAGATGAAAGAGCATATCGGCGTAGTCCTTGGAAACAGAGAAATAGCCGACGGCGCATATCTTCTCGAAATGTCCTTCGATAAACTGCCCCTCTCAAAGGGCGGTCAGTTCGCCATGCTCGAAGTCCCGCGTGAGGACTGCATTCTTCGCCGTCCTCTCGGTGTGTGTATGGCGGATTCGTCATACGCGGCGTTTTTGTACCGGCTCAAAGGCAAAGGCACGCACGCGCTTACAACACTTGTTAAGGGCGACGAGGTAAAGGTTACCATGCCGCTCGGAAACGGCTTCCCGATAGGTAAGTTTGAAAACGTAGCGATAATAGGCGGCGGCTTCGGCGTCGCTCCGCTGTATCTCACCGCGATTGAATGCGGCGGGAACGCGAGGATATATAACGGCTTTTCCACCAAGAAGCAGATAATGCTCGGTAAGGAGTTCGCGTCGGTGGGCAAGCTCACTCTTTGCACCGACGACGGCAGCGCGGGCTTTCACGGTTTCCCGACGGCGGCTCTCGAATCGGATATGGCAGAGGGATACAAACCCGACGCGATATTCTGCTGCGGACCCGAACCGCTTATGAAGGCGGTCAAACGGCTGGGCGAGGCGAGGGGAATACCGACCTATCTCTCCCTCGAGGCGCACATGGGGTGCGGCGTAGGAGCCTGCCTGACCTGCACATGCAAGGTGGCGGGGCATAATAAGCGAGTATGCAAGGACGGACCCGTGTTCCTTTCGGAGGAGGTTTACCAATGAATACTTCGATAGAGCTGTGCGGCAAAACGCTTAAAAACCCCATAATAACCGCTTCGGGCACCTTCGGGTTCGGCAGGGAATACAGCGAGTTTTACGACGTCGGCGTGCTCGGCGGTATCGTCTCCAAGGGGCTGACCTTGCTCCCGAGAGAGGGTAACGACGGCAACCGTATAGCCGAAACGCCGAGCGGTATGCTCAATTGCGTAGGACTGCAAAATCCCGGGGTTGAGGCATTTATAAAGGACGAGCTGCCATTTATGAAAACGTTGGGCACCGTCATAATAGCAAATGCGGCGGGGTCAAGCCTTGCCGATTATGAGAGAATATGCGAGAGATTGAGCGAGACGGACGTGGACATGATCGAGCTGAATATCAGCTGTCCGAACGTCAGGTGCGGCGGTATGTCCTTCGGCGTGCTCCCGAGCGCGGTGGAAGAAGTGACCGCGGCGGCGAAAAAGCATTGCACCAAACCGCTCATAGTCAAGCTCACGCCCAACGTCGCGGATATTGCGGATAACGCGAGGGCGGCGGAATCGGCGGGGGCGGACGCGGTATCGCTCATAAACACGCTGACGGGTATGGCGGTGGACTTATATAGCCGTAAGCCCGTGCTCGGAAACGTTACGGGCGGGCTTTCGGGGCCTTGCGT
>CANPYH010000061.1 GCA_947588325.1 uncultured Clostridia bacterium | reverse complement strand
CTCATCCCGCCCCTCTCCGTTCTGGCGAGCCGAGGCGTGGAAACGGTGCGCGTGCTCCCGGGCTTCAAGTGGATAGGCGACGTCATTAACAAACTCAACGCGCAGGGCAGAGCGGACAGATACATTCTCGGCTTCGAGGAGAGTTACGGCTACCTTGCAGGCGTGCATTGCCGCGATAAGGATGCCGTCGTCACTTCCATGCTTATTGCGGAGATGACGAGTAATTACAAAGCGGACGGTAAGACTTTGGTCGATCAGCTTAACAGGATATACGCCGCATACGGCAAATACGAGCACAAGAACGTATCCAAGAGATTCGAGGGCGCTTCGGGTAACGCGAAGATGAAGAGCCTTTTGTCCTCGCTCCGTACAAAGCCTATCGAGACTTTGGGCGGGGGAAAGGTAGTCAAGTGCGTGGACTTCCTCGACCAGTCGGAATACGACGTGCCTAAAGCCAACGTAATGTTGTATGAAACGGATAACGGACTGACGGTGATTGTGAGACCGTCGGGAACGGAACCTCTCATAAAATTCTATATCACGGCATCGAAGAACGAGCAGGAAAACGCGGCGCTCTTCGCTTCCGCCATTTCCGATATCGATAAAATATTTGCATAAAGGAAAAGTCACCGCAGGGTGATTTTTTCTTAAAACGGAGAACGTTATGAAAACCGTTGATGACATAATCGAATATATCGAGGACAACGACGTCAAGTTCGTTAAGATGTCCTTCTGCGACATATACGGCAGACTTAAAAACGTCTCGCTCAATGCGTCGCACTTTGCCGAGGCTTGCGCGGGCGGACTTACCGTCGATTCTTCGGCGATAGGGCTGGAAGAGGGGGGCGACCTTCTCCTTGTTCCCGACATCGACACCGTGACCATGATGCCCTGGCGTCCCTCGACGGGCGCGGTTATATGCGTCATGTGCCACATAAAACAGCCCGACGGCACTCCCTCCGCATTCGACGGTATGAAACTGCTCAAAATAACCGAGGCAGAGTTCGAAAAGTCGGGATATACCGCATCGATTATGACGGAGAGCGAGTTCTATATAACCAAGCTCTCGGACAGCGGCGACCCGACCCTCACTCCCGTGGACAGTGCGGGCTACCTCGACGCCGCGCCGCTCGACGCCTGCGAGAACCTTCGCCGCGACATAGTATTGACTCTCGAGAGCATGAATATGATGCCGCTGTCCTCTCATCACGAGAGCGGCAGGGGGCAGAACGCCGTGATATTCCAGGCGAACACGGCATATAAGAGCGCGGTAAACACCATACAGTTCCGCAACGCCGTGCGTAACATAGCGCGCACGAGCGGGAGATATGCGACCTTCGCGCCCAGCCCGATAGCCGACTCTGCGGGGAGTAACTTCCGCATCGTGGTCGAGCTGCGCAAGAACGGGAGCAAGGCGAGCAAGGAGGACGCGGTTAAGTTCGCAAACGGCGTGCTTGCATACCTGCCCGAGATAGCGGTATTTACCAACCCCGTGCGCAACTCCTATCTCCGCCTGATATACAAGACCACGCCCTGCCGCGTAAAACTCGGCGGCGAGAAGGCGGCGGTGCGGCTCATAGAGGGGGATAAAATCGAAATACGCTCGGCGGATACGGCTTGCAACCCTTTCGTCGTGCTGACGCTTATACTCAAAGCGGGGCTGGCGGGTCTCGGCGGCGCAAAGCCGCAGTCGGGGGCAACGCTCCCTCCGTCGCTGTCCGAAGCGGTGGAGGCGGCGCATAAGTCGGAGTTCGTCAAAGACGCGCTCCCGAGCGAGTTTGTCGGGAATTACCTCGATAAAAAGATCAAGCAGGCGAATAATTCGTCGCCTGACGACATAATCGCGTTAGGACTGTAAGACGGGCATAGCAACGCGGTTCCGCCCGAAAACGACGGAACCGTAAGAGAGAACAAGGGATAGAGGGACAAATTGAACGCGCTGATAGTGGCGAAATCCGACAAGGCGTTTATGAGCGTCGTGCATGTTCTTAAGATGTGCGGGCACTACGGTCTTGTGCGAGCGGATAATATATCTCAGGCACGCGTGCTGATAAGCGAACGTCGCTTCGGTATCGCGGTGGTTTGCGCCGACTCTCGCGACAGCGTCTTCGGGGAGATGGCGGGAACGCTGTCCGACGCGGGCTGCGGTACCGTGCTGATAACGACGGGCGGCGCCGAAGGGGATATCCTGCCGCTGTACGATAGGGGCGTTCAGATAGTAGCCCCGCCGCTCACCACACTTTCGCTGTACGGCGCGATAAAGACGGCGCAGGGAATATCCGAAAAACTGCTCAGGCTCGCCGAGGAAAATGTGGCGCTTAAAAAGAAATTGGAAACGCTTAAAGCGGTAAGCACGGCTAAATGCCTGCTGATAGAGAGGGGAATGACCGAATCGGAAGCACACAAAGAGATCGAACGCAGCGCAATGGAACAGCGCAAAACGCGGTTAGAGATTGCCAACGACATCATAGAGAGGCTTAAACAATGAGGAAGATTAACGAAGAATGCGGCGTTTTCGGGATAATATCTCCGTCCCCGATGCCATGTATACACATATCCGCGACCGCGCTGCTCGCTCTCCAGCACAGAGGGCAGGAAGGTGCGGGAATAGCGTACTTCGGGGACGCAAACGAGGAGAGCATGACCTGCAAAAAGGACGTCGGACTTGTCACCGAGATATTCGACAACGACTTTCTCCGCACCGCTCCGCAGACGACTATGGCGTGCGGGCACGTCCGCTACTCCACTACGGGCAGCAATACCGTTGAGAATACCCAGCCGATAGTCACGCACCACTCCCGTCTCACCTTCGCGGTGTGCCACAACGGCAACATTACCAATGCCGACACCATACGGAGCCGCATGGTAAACGAGCGGGGCGCGGTGTTCTACACCACCAACGACAGCGAGATTATAAGCAAGATAATAATCGACCGCATGCTCGATACGGGCAGCCTCGAAAAGTCCATGCTCTCGCTTATGGACATAGTAGAGGGGGCGTTCTCCCTCGTAATACTGACCAAAGACAAACTCGTCGTGGCGCGGGATCCGCAGGGGTTCAGACCGCTTTGCGTGGGTAAGCTCGGCGACGCGACGGTGGTAGCGAGCGAGACATGCGCCTTCGACTCGATAGGCGCGGAGTACGTCAGGGATATAAAACCGGGGGAAGTGTGCACGTTTTGGGCGGACGGCCGCGCGGAGAGCGTGTTCCATAAGCCCGGACCCCGCGCGCTGTGCGTGTTCGAGATGATATACTTCGCCCGCCCCGACAGTTATATCGACGGCATGAGCGTGTATAAAGCCCGTCTCGAAATGGGCAGAGCGCTCGCTCGGCAGTGCCCGACGGAGGCGGATATGGTCTGCGGAGTGCCCGAGAGCGGGTTCGACGCGGCATATGGGTACAGCATGGAGTCGGGAGTGCCGTACGGCATGGCGTTCGTGCGCAACCGCTATATCGGACGGAGCTTCATACTCCCGTCGCAGGGCGGCCGTGCGAAGGCGGTGGGGCTTAAACTCAATCCGCTCAAAGCCTCGATAGCGGGTAAGCGGATAATACTCGTCGACGACTCCATCGTGAGAGGAACGACGAGCGCAAGAATTATCAAGTCATTACGTGACGCGGGCGCGAAGGAGATACACCTCCGCATAAGCGCGCCGCCCTTCATTGCGCCCTGCTACTTCGGCGTGGACATAGACAGCAAGGACAACCTGATAGCGAATAAATTAACCGTCGAAGAGACCTGCAAACAGATCGGCGCGGACAGTCTGGTATACCTCGACCTCGACGAGTTGGTCAGGATAACGCAGGGAACGGACGTGAAATATTGCACGGGTTGCTTTACGGACAAGTATCCGATCAATGTATCGGGTGCGGGTAAAAAGGATAAATTCGACTAAAATACTCTTTTCGGAGACGTACAACAGACATGAAAAAGGCTTATTTGATTTTGGAAAACGGCGACGTATACACCGGCACGTCCATCGGCAAAAGCGGTCGGACGGTCGGAGAGGTCGTGTTCACAACGGGTATGGGCTCGTATATGGAGACGCTAACCGATCCGTCGTACTTTGGGCAGATAATAACCCAGACCTTCCCGCTCATCGGGAACTACGGCGCGATAACCGTGGACTCTGAGAGCAGAAAGTCGTACTGCAAAGGGTACATAGTGCGCGAGCTTTGCGAAGTGGGCAGTAACTTCCGCAAGGAGGGCGAGCTTAACGACTGGCTGATCGAGCAGAATATCATCGGCATTCAGGGCATAGACACCCGCAGGCTCACCAAGACGATCAGGGAATACGGCGTAATGAACGGCATGATAACCGACTCAATTGCGCACAAAGACGCGCTGCTCGAGGAGATACGCTCGTTTACGATAAAGGACGCTCCGAAAAATACCACCGCTCCCGCCGAAGAGGTAGTGGGGGACGGCAAACTTAAAATCGTGCTGATAGACTACGGCGCGAAGTACAACATAGCGCGGGAGCTTGCGGCAAGAGGTTGCGAAGTGCACGTCATGCCCTGCACGGCGACGGGGGAGGAGATACTCGCGCTTAAACCTGACGGGATCATGCTGTCCAACGGCGGCGGCGACCCCGCAGACGCGACCTTCGAGATCGAGCAGATCAAGAAGCTCATCAAGTCGAAAATCCCCACCTTCGGAATCTGCCTCGGGCACCAGCTCATGGCGATAGCGAGCGGGGCAAAGACGGCTAAACTCAAATACGGTCACCGCGGCGCTAACCAGCCCGTGAAGGACTTAAAGTCGGGCAGGGTGTATATAACCAGCCAGAACCACGGCTATGCGGTCAAGGGCAACACCCTTCCGCCCGACGCCGAGGTGCGGTTCATTAACGCCAACGACAAGACGTGCGAGGGCGTGGACTACAACGACCGCCCCTGCTTCACGGTGCAATTCCACCCCGAAGCGCACGGCGGACCGCTCGATACGGAATTTCTCTTCCAAAGGTTCATAAACATGGTAAAGGAGGGTAAAAATGCCTAAAAATAAAGATATACGCAAAGTGCTCGTCATAGGGTCGGGACCCATAACGATAGGACAGGCGGCGGAGTTCGACTACGCAGGCACGCAGGCTTGTCATACCCTCAAAAACGAAAAGGTGGAAGTCGTTCTCGTAAACTCCAACCCCGCGACTATAATGACGGATAAGGCGATGGCGGACCAGATATATATCGAGCCGCTTACTCTTCCCGTGCTCAAACGCATAATTTTGCAGGAAAAGCCCGACGGCATACTCCCGTCGCTCGGCGGTCAGACGGGACTGACCCTCTCTATGCAGCTCAGCAAGAGCGGGTTTTTGGAGGAGAATAACGTAAGACTGTTAGGCATGAACCCCGAGACGATAGATAAGGCGGAGGACAGACAGCTCTTCAAGGACACCATGGAGGCGATCGGTCAGCCCGTCATACCCTCGCAGGTGGTAAACGACGTGCAGAGCGCCGTTGACTTCGCGGACACGATAGGTTATCCCGTTATCGTCCGTCCTGCGTTCACACTCGGCGGCGCGGGCGGCGGCATAGCCAACGACGAAAAGGAGCTTCGCGAAATAGCCGCGGGCGGACTGTATCTCTCCCCGATAACGCAGGTGCTTATCGAGAAGTGCATATCGGGCTGGAAGGAGATAGAGTTCGAGGTTATGCGCGACCATGCGGGCAACGTCATTGCCGTCTGCTCCATGGAAAACTTCGACCCCGTGGGGATACACACGGGCGACAGCATAGTCATTGCGCCCAGCGTCACGCTGGCGGACAAAGAATACCAGATGCTCCGCAGCGCCGCGCTTAACATAATCACCGCTCTCGGCGTTGAGGGCGGGTGTAACTGCCAGTTCGCGCTCAAACCCGACAGCATGGAGTATGCGGTTATCGAGGTTAACCCCCGTGTGTCCCGCTCCTCCGCGCTCGCGTCCAAGGCTACGGGCTACCCGATAGCGAAGGTGGCGACGCTCATTGCGCTCGGCTATACCCTCGACGAGATACCCAACGTAATAACGGGTAAGACAAAGGCCTGCTTCGAGCCGACGATAGACTATGTCGTCGTCAAGCTCCCGAGATGGCCCTTCGATAAGTTCGTATATGCAAAACGTATGCTCGGCACGCAGATGAAGGCGACGGGCGAAGTCATGGCGATTGCGCCCACCTTCGAGCAGGCGCTCATGAAGGCGGTGCGCGGCAGTGAGGGATACAGCCTCGATAACGCCAAGTATAATTGCTACTCGGACGAGAAAGTCGTCTCGTCGCTCATGCCCGCAACCGATTACCGCCTGTTTATGATATACGAGGCGCTTAAACGCAAACTCCGCACCGTGGACGAGATCTGCGACGAGACCAAGATAGACAAGTGGTTCGTAACCAAGATCGCCAACCTCGTCCGCTACGAGGACTCCATACGCGGCAGGAAAATCACGAGAGAGGAGTACCTTCGCGGCAAGAAGCTCGGCTACCCCGACAGAGTGCTTAAATCCATAAGCGGAGAACCGCTTCCCATGCACAGACGGGCAGTATACAAAATGGTCGATACATGCGGCGCGGAATTTGCCGCAGAGACGCCCTATTTCTACTCGACTTACGACGACGAAAACGAGGCGGCGGAGTTTATGCGCGAGCATACCGACGGAAAGCGCCGCGTCATAGTGTTCGGTTCGGGTCCTATCCGTATCGGTCAGGGGATCGAGTTCGACTATGCCTCCGTACATTGCGTATGGGCGCTCAAAGAGGCGGGTTGCGACGTCGCCATTGTCAATAATAACCCCGAGACCGTTTCCACCGACTTCGATACCGCCGACAGACTGTACTTCGAGCCGCTGACGGACGAGGACGTGGATAACGTCATAGCGACGGAGAAGCCGTATGGCGTCGTCGTGGCTTTCGGCGGACAGACGGCTATAAAACTCACCAAGCACCTCTCGGAGACGGGCGTGCGCATACTCGGCACTTCGGCGGACATGATCGACGCGGCGGAGGACAGAGAGCGTTTCGACGAACTGCTCGAGAAGCTGGATATAAGACGTCCCGCGGGGCTGACGGTAACCAACACCGAGGACGCGCTCAAAGCGGGCGAGACGCTCGGTTATCCCGTGCTTATGCGCCCCAGCTACGTTCTCGGCGGGCAGAACATGATAATCGCCTGGAGCGACGCGGATATCAAGGAGTATATGCGCGTAATACTCACCGAGAACCCGAATAACATCATACTCATAGACAAATACGTCATGGGCACCGAGGTGGAAGTCGACGCCATTTGCGACGGTAAGGATATCCTGATACCGGGCATAATGGAGCACGTCGAGAGAACGGGCATACACAGCGGCGACTCGATAGCGATATATCCCGCGCAAAACCTCAGCGACGAGATAACCGAGAAGCTGATCGAGAACACCCGCGAACTCGCGCTCGGGCTCAGCACCAAGGGGCTTATAAACATACAGTATATCGTCAAGAACAACCAGATATACGTTATCGAGGTCAACCCTCGGTCCAGCCGCACCGTGCCTTACATAAGCAAGGTTACGGGCGTGCCGATGATACGGCTTGCGACGGAGTGCATGCTCGGCAAGTCGCTCAAAAAACTCGGCTTCGGCGTCGGGCTTTACAAACGCAGTCCGTATGTCGCCGTGAAAGTGCCTATCTTCTCCTTCGAGAAGCTCGCCGATCTCGATACGCACCTCGGCCCCGAAATGAAATCGACGGGCGAAGTGCTCGGTATCGGAAAGAGTCTGGACGAAGCGCTGTATAAGGGGCTTTGCGCCGCGGGTTATAACCTCGACAGAAAGAACAGAAAGGGCGTGCTTATCACGGTAAGAGACGCGGATAAGCCCGAGATTGCGCCGATAGCCAAGAAGTACAGCGAACTCGGGTTCAGAATATACGCGACCGCGGGCACGGCGGACGTGCTTGCTCGAGCGGGAATACCCGTTACGACGGTACAGAAAATCAGCGAGGGCGGCGGAGAAACGACCTTCGACCTGCTTCAGGGCGGTAAGGTCAGCTTCATGATATGTACGTCGTCGAGGGGCAGAATACCTTCGGAGGACGACGTCAAACTTCGTCGTCTCGCGGTAACGCTGTCCATACCCGGACTGACTTCGCTCGATACTGCAAACGCGCTGGCTAACTCCCTCCGCTCCAAGTATTCGCAGGGGAATATAGAGCTGGTGGACATAAACCGCATGAGGACGGAGAAGCAACGGCTTAAATTCGTCAAAATGCAGGGTTGCGGCAACGACTATATATATATCGACTGCCACACCCACGACATAACCAATATGGAGAGTATCGCGCTCAACCTCTCGGACAGACACTTCGGAGTAGGCGGAGACGGCGTGGTATTCATATGCCCGTCCACGGTCGCCGACGTCAAGATGCGCATGTTCAATTCGGACGGAAGCGAGGGAATGATGTGCGGAAACGCAATACGTTGCGTGGGTAAGTACGTCTATGATAACGGGCTGGTCAAGGATAAGGACATAACGGTAGAGACGCTCAGCGGCGTAAAGAAACTCTCCCTTTACCTTCGTAACAACAAGGTCAGCTCGGCGAAAGTGGATATGGGCGCGCCCGACTTCACCCCCGCCAAAGTCCCCGTCAAACTCACGGGAGAGGTGGTGGACCGCGCGGTAATGCTTGCGGGCGAGGAGAGGAGGATAACCTGCCTGTCCATGGGCAACCCGCACTGCGTAATGGTGGTGGACGACGTGGATAATACCGACGTCGCGGGCATAGGCTCACAGATCGAGACCGATCCGCTCTTCCCCGACAGAGTGAACGTGGAGTTCGTGCAGGTGCTCGACGAGGGCACGGTTAAAATGCGGGTATGGGAGCGCGGTACGGGCGAGACTTACGCTTGCGGTACGGGCGTATGCGCGGCGGTTGCGGCGCTGACCAAACTCGGCAAATTCAAGCTCGGCGACAATATCAAAGTTAAGGTAAAGGGCGGCGAACTTACCGTGCAATATGTGGGCGAAACGGTATATCTCACGGGCGACGCTGTGGAAGTATACAAGGGAGTAGTGGAATTATGACAAAGTATATCTTCGTAACGGGCGGCGTTGTCAGC
>CANPYH010000060.1 GCA_947588325.1 uncultured Clostridia bacterium | reverse complement strand
AAAACTGTTCGAACTTTTTCCTTTCATTCTTGTTTTACTCTCCTTTCATACATATTTTGCGTATATTACCACAATTCCGCTATATCATATCACTACCCCCCCCCATCGGTCAAATGATTTCGTGTAACAAAATATAACATTTTTGTAGTTTTTCCATTATTTTTCCCGCTCTGTCACACTTTTATACACTTGGTTTTTATGCCTCCGCATTGCCCGTCACACTTTTATACACATGCTGTTTATGTCTCTGCATTGCATGTCACACTTTCATACACTCCCTCGCACTTTTACTCCCTATCGCAAAAAGTTCGTTTATATATATGATAGATGTATACGGATATGACAGGAAGATATATGTATACGGATATGACAGAAAGATAGATAGCGAGCGCGTCACTCTCCGCCGCACTCGGTCTGGTTTGTCGGGAGAAAAGGTTTTTTTGATATAAAAATCTCACATAGCAAATAGTTACTTTACGTTTAACTAACATTGACAATCCCCTCAGTCACGCCGTTGGCGTGACAGCTCCCCTCGACTTCGGGCGGCCATCCTGCTACCCGAATTGTCGAGCTAAAACCAAATATCCATGTAATGAAACAAATTTAGTAATTTCTTCCATGAACAGTCGGGGACGAACTGTGGCCGCCCGAAGTCGAGGGGGGCTGGCGCAACTTGTTGCGCCTGAGGGGATTGTCAAAATCCATTGTAAGTAGAGTAACAATTATCCGAAAATCTTAATTTTTATATCAAACTATCTTCTCATAAACATAACGCACTCTATGAGTGATAGAGTGCGTTATATCATTTATTCAATCTTCTTTCACCAGCCCATAACGAACCGATATGAGAGCGATGTAGAGACTCTATATGCCTCCCTTACTCGTGCTTACGCCTTCTTTTTTCTTGCCTTGCGTACCAGCACTATTACAAGCGCTATAACGAGGACTGCGGCGATACCGACGATGAGCCAGATCCACCAGGTCGAAGTTTTGTAGGTAAGGACGAACTCGCTGAGGCTGTCGGTCGTGAATACGACGTAATCGCCCTTGATTTCGTACTCAACCTCTTCCGCCTCGTCGCCGTGGATGTGGAGGAGACGGAACTCCTTATCCTTCATGCTGTCGGGTATGCGCATCTTGATCTTGATGGTGCCGCTCGGCTGTACCTCGACGCCCTCGGATTTCAAGGTTATATCGAACACAGCGCCGACTTTCTCCGAGCCTGCGAGCGAGCCGCTATCCTTGAGGACCTTGTCGGAGCTCTCGGAAGGCGCGTCTTTATACTCGACTACCAGCTCGATTTCGGGGTCAAGACCCTCGTCGCTCTCGACGGTGACGTTGAGGTTGCCCTGCGGCTTATCCTCGTCGCCCTTCGCGGTGGTCTGCATTTCGGTGCGGAGAATGGTCATAGTCGCCTTCATATCGGCAATCTCGTTGTAGTTATAGAAGTCGCCGCTGAACTTTGCAACCACCTCGTACACGCCGTACTTAACCTGATTATTGTTCTCGTAAGTAACAACTACGTCGGCGGGAAGGTCGCCCGTAACGGCAAGGCTCTTCGCGGTGCCGTCCTCTTTGTAGGTCGCGCCCTCGAACTTAACCCCGCTCATGTTGTAGGTAGCCTTGGTGATAGCGAAGGTAAGGTTAATATCCTCGCTGTCGCTGCCCTGCCATGCGTAGTTTGCGCTGTCGGTAAGCGTGAGCACTACCCCGTACTCGCCGACGCTTATTCCGCCGTTATTCTCCTTGACGGAGTAGCGGTCGGACTCGGCAACCGTAGCCGTTTGCTTCTCGCCGTTATATACCTTGCCGCCCAGCGTAGGCGCGGTCACGACTGCTTTTGCAACGGAGTAAGACTGCGTGGTCGTCTCCGCTTTAAGCGTGTAGTTAGCCGCCGCGTCCTCACCCAGCGCCGCCGTGAAGGTGTAGGTGCCGACATTTTTGAACTCGCCCTCTCCGCTGACGTTAAGGGTTATCTCGCAGTCGTCGCCAAGCCCGTTGACCTTAGCCGTCGGGGTAGCAAGCACGTCGCCCGTGTAGGTGTACTCGCCTGCCGACCAGACAACCTCGACTTCGGCTTTTGCGATGG
The DNA here is from genome assembly GCA_947588325.1 of uncultured Clostridia bacterium. Taxonomy (GTDB): domain Bacteria; phylum Bacillota; class Clostridia; order Christensenellales; family Pumilibacteraceae; genus Protoclostridium. Next base: position 7,058 of record CANPYH010000060.1, on the reverse strand, counting down.
AGGCCTCGACCGTGGTGTTGCCGCCGAGCTCATAGTTAGCCGCCGCTGCCTCGCCGAGCGTTGCCGTGAAGGTGTAGGTTCCGACATTCTTGAACTCGCCGTCCGTAGCGACTTCGAGCGCGATCTCGCCGTCGTCCCCAAGCCCGCTTATCGTCGCCTTGGGCGCGGTCTGCACGCTGCCGTTGTATGTGTATTCGCCGACCGTCCAGACAACGTCTGCGACAGCCTTTGCTATCGTGTATTCATGGGTCTTGTCGGAGGCGCTTATGGTGTAGTTAGCCAATACCGCCGCGTCGCCGCCCAGCGTTGCCGTGAAGGTGTAGGTGCCCGCGCCGACGAACTTATCCTCGCCGTCAAGCGTAACCGTTACCGTGAACACTTCGTCCTTCAAGCCGGTAGCGGTTGCGGTGGGTGCGGTCTGCTCTGCGCCGTTATATGTGTAGTCGCCCTCGCTCCAGACGAGTTTGACTGCGGCGGGAGAGATCTCAACGAGCATGACCGCGGAGTTCTGCAAGTCATAGTTCGCGTCGGTCGCTGTGAACATGTAGAAGCCGACATTCTTGAATTCGGTAAAGCCTTCGGGCGCTCTGGTAAGCGTAACCGTAAGCTCGGCTCCGTCCTCTCCCAGCTTTGCCGTCGGGAAGGACTGAACTTCGCCCGTGTATGTGAATACGCTACCGCTCCATACTACCTTCGTTTCCGATTTAGCCTTCGCGATTGTGTATGTGTGCGTGCCGCTGCCTGCCTTGATTGTGTAGTTGTCTTTCTTGTCGCCGCCCAGCGTTGCGGTGAAGGTGTAAGTGCCTGCGCCGACAAACTCCTTTTCGCCGTCAAGCGCAACGGTCACTTCCAGCTTATCCTCGCCAAGCCCCGTCGCGGTCGCGGTGGGAAGGTCCTCCGCATGGTTAGTGCCGTCATATGTGTAGCTCTTTTCCGCCCATACGATTTCCACTTCGGCGGGCGTGATCTCGAACGCCTGCGTAAGCGTCTTGGCTTCGGAATTATCGCCCTCTTCGTCCCACTTGTAGTTTGCGGGGTCTTTGAGTTCGAGGGTTACGTCGTACTTGCCCGCGTCCGTGCCCTTGCCGCTGCTCTCGGCGAGCTTGTATTGAGCCTCTCCGTCGATAGCAACCGTCTGTTCCGCGCCGTTATATACCGCGCTGTCAAATGCGGTGGGTGCGGTTACAGCCGCTTTCGCAATGGTGTAAGTATGCGTAGCTTCGGCGATTGTGTAGTTGCCTGCGCCGTCGCCTTCGAGGGTTGCCTTGAAGGTGTAGGTGCCCGCGTTCTTGAACTCTGTAGCATCGCCGTCCAATTCGACTTTAACCGTCAAGCCCTCTACGCCGTTAACGCTCGCCGTCGGGAATGCTTGCTCTGCGCCGTTATATGTGTATGCGGTATCCGACCAGGTAAGGGTTACCGATCCTGCGGTAATCTCGAACGCCTTTTCAAACGTCCTGGGTGCGGACTCGGTAGCGGGATCGTCGATATCCGCCCACTTGTAGTTTGCGGGGTCTTTGAGTTCGAGGGTTACGTCATATGAACCGACGTCTGTGCCCTTGCCGCTGCCCTCGGCGAGCTTGTATTGCGCCTCGCCGTCGATAACAACAGTCTGTTCTGCGCCCGTGTAAGGTGCGCTCGCAAAGGATTCGGGTGCGGTTACAGCCGCTTTCGCAATGGTGTATTCCTTCGTTGCGGTTTCTGCCTTGATTGTGTAGTTCTCGGCTTTGTCGCCGCCCAGCGTTGCGGTGAAGGTGTAGGTGCCCGCGTCTTTAAAGTCTCTGGTATTGCCTTCCATCGTTACCGTGACGGTCACCCCGTCATTACTGATGTTTTTTGCCGTTGCCGTGGGATATTCGTACGCTTCTCCTTTGTAGGTGAATGTCTTATTTTCCCACTGCAACGTGACTTCGGCTTTGGTAACTGTGTATGTGACTTCGATCGGATCTGATGTTTCATCAGACCACTGATAGCCGTCTGTTGGCGTGACTTTGAGTTTGTATTCGCCAAACTTATGCGCCGTAATGGTGTGGGTGTCTGCGTTCCACCAGGAGGTATCGTCCCCAACGGCCTCGATCGTAACGCCATCCGTATTGACCTCCCATTTCACGCCTCCTGAGACATATGGCTTGGATTGATTCTGCCAAGCCGCTTTGCTGAGTGCGATGACCTGTGATGCGGCAGTCAGATTCAAGTGAAGCGCCGGACGAACATAATAGCTACTGGTTACCGTCCTATTTTGGTTATAGTCACCACTATTCATAAGCGAAACTGCCATAGCCGCATCGTTTGTGCGACCGCTACGCGTCCAAGCATCTGTTGTACTACTTCTGAGAGACGCATCGGTATACCAAATACCAATACCGGTTCTCGCGGTAGAACTTTCTCTGCCTGTCTCTTCTGCAGAGGGCAGCCAAAGATAGTCATCCTTCCAGGAGCCGTACTTCGCGCCATCCTCACGTAAAGCATCCTTAGCTTCTGAGCCAAAGCACATCCTATAATCAAGTCCGTCCTTGTTAGCATTAGAACCATTCCATTGTGGACTTGTGCCCGGCAACTCTTTATTACTCACATACTCATAGGAAGAATTTGGGTGATAAAAGCCATTGTTAGCTTTATTACTATTATCGCGACTTACATTATCGCTATACTCTTTTGCCTGATATCCGACATCTACAGGCTTGGCAATATACTTTGTCAAGCTGTTTTCAACACCGTTCATTGTAAAGCGAGCGTACTGGTTTTCCGCGCTTTGTTGCTGTAATTCCGACAAAGCGTCGCCTGCAGTCGAATATTTCCCGCCCGCATTCAAGGTCACAACACGGATCGTGCTGGTAGAGTACATGGCGGAAGGATACTTATCGGGGTCCTTTGACGGATTATTGGCCCAAGAGGCAAATTGCGCCTTATCCGTACTCGTTAAGGTATCCGAGGAGCGCCACAGGTCGAGAATGACGTCTCCCGCTTTGGTATCTCCGTCACCGCCTTTTGCCGTGGTAAGATATACGGCATCCCACTTTATGCCACCAAACGTGACTGTGATGTTTTTTTCTCCGTTCAATGTGCGGAAATCATTGGAAGTTTTATTCTCCGCCGCCGCGGCTTGCACCGACTCAAAGGTGTTTTCTCCCGTCAGATATTTGTACAATTTGTTAATCTGATCCACCCTGAAAGTGCCGGATGCGTCATCGTAGATCTCACCTACGGTAACCCACGCGGTGCTGCTCCGCGCAGCATGTGCCGTTTGGCTCGCCGCAATATCGGTCGCAAAGAAAACACCTACGCCGAGTATCGCGCACAAACCGAGTAATAGCGTAGTGAGCCATACTCGAGATTTGCTTTTCATAGTCCTACCTCCGTAAAAAAATTTTTCGGTAAAACTACATAGAATAAGGTATTCCATGTACTTTTAATAGACATATTTAACTCTTTTTTAATCAAAAAGTCAAGAAATTTTACATATTTTTTTATGAAAAGTTTAATTATCCGCGGAAATTTCTTTACCGTGGGTAATCTTTGTGCAATGCGCGCGACAATCCCTACGCAGAATACCTTATTCTGCGTAGTTTTCGGGCGGTACCTTCCGCCCTTTTTCCATGCCCTTTTTTCCGCCTAATCAAGCAGTTTGCCGACCTTATTCATCATCTCGGTCTTATGTTCAAGCAGCGAGTGGGCGTAGCGCCGAAGGGTGATTGCGGGGTCGCGGTGACCGAGTATCTCAGACAGCGTCTTTACGTCCATGCCCACCTCGAGAGCGCGGGTGGCGAAGGTGTGGCGCAGGGTGTGAAAGCACTTGTGTTCGATCCCGAGTTTTTTGAGTAAGCCCGCGAACTTGTGTTGGTAGGATCGTATCTCCGCGCCGTACTCTCCCCTGCCCGTGACGACGAACCGCCCGCCCGACTTTTTAAGCTCTTTCATATACCCGAGAAGCTGTTTAGGCAAAGGGACTACGCGCTCCGAGCTTTGGGTCTTTGGCGAGTCGAGTATCTTTTTATACCGTCCGTTCTCCCACCCGTCATGGCAGGACTTGGTGACGGTGAGCGTGCCGCGCCGTAAGTCCACATCCGCCCAGGTCAGTGCGAGCAGTTCGCCTATCCTCAGCCCCGTATACAGGCATAGCAGTACGCCGAACAGGCAGGGCTCCCGCGCCTCGAAGATATACCGTTCTATCTTCTTTTGCTCCGACTTGGTAAAGCAAGCCGCTTTGCCTGTCCTCGCCTGCGGGCAGGATAGCGCCGCCGAACACTCCCGCTCTATCGTGCCGAGCGCAACGCCACGCCTCAGGGACAGTTTGAGCAGCGCGATTATGAAGTTCACGGTGTTCGGCGCTAACCCGCGCCCGATGAGCGACGCAAGGAACCTTTGCAACTCCACCGCCGACAGTTCGTTTACGTCCCTCTCCCCGAGCGCGGGAAGCAGGTACTTCCTCACCTGCTGGCGGTACTTCGTATACGTCCGCTCCTTCGCCGACGGCTTGACATACAAGTCCAGCCATTCATTGAGCCATTCTTTATATAACATTTTCACCTCCAGGTAAGTACAATTATACGCCAATTTTGCGTAAACATATCCTGTCAGGGCGTATATATATGTACGTGTGGAAGTGTATACAGTGGGCATACATGCGCGGCGCTCGGGTTGGTATGTCGGTATATTTTAGGCATTTGCATTCGGAGTATATAATTACTGTGCGTTCCTTGGAGAAAGACAATCCCCTCAGTCACGCTTTCAGCGTGCCAGCCCCCCTTACTAAGGGCGGCCACATTCGTCCCCCGCTTTTCGGGGGATATGTTGCTCACCTTATATCATTACGAGATTGTTGGTTATGTACCCGAAACTCGGGTAGCAGGTGGGCCGCCCGAAGTCGAGGGGGGCTGGCGCAACTTGTTGCGCCTGAGGGGATTGTTAAGTTAATAGCAAGATAAGTAACATATTGCAAATATGCCGGGATTGTCATATAGTAATGCCAACGAAAAAGCACCCTATGCGTAATAGAGTGCTTTACATCATAAAATATATTTTCTTACGAAAGCCTATACCGAACCTACTCGAGAGCGGCGGAGAGGTGCGGTCAGACATAAAATTAGTCTTATTGCACAACTCCATACCGAACCAATTCCAAGAAGGCACAGAGTGCCGCTCAGGGGCGCGAAAATCAAGGCTTCGCGAGGGAGTTTACTAATAACCGTAAATGACCGAGCAGAAGCCGCGATTTCTCGTCGTCCATCAGCGGTGCTATGTGCCTTCCCTACAAATTTTTTAGACGGTCTTATCTATGTCCGTATTCTTCGACCAGGAATACATCTTGCGGATTTCCTCGCCGACTTGTTCGAGCTGGTGGCTTGCTTCCTTCTCGCGTTTTGCGTAGAAGTACGCTCTGCCGTTATTGTTCTCGGCAATCCACTTGGATGCGAAGGTGCCTTCCTGAATCTCGGTGAGGACTTTCTTCATCTCCGCCTTGACTGCGGGGGTGATAAGGCGCTCGCCGACGGTGTAGTCGCCGTACTCGGCGGTGTCGGAAATGGAGTAGCGCATGGTGTGGAAGCCGCCCTTATATATAAGGTCAACGATAAGTTTCATCTCGTGAATGCACTCGAAGTAAGCGTTACGAGGGTCGTATCCCGCCTCGACAAGCGTTTCAAAGCCCGCCTTCATAAGCGCGGTTACGCCGCCGCAAAGTACGCACTGCTCGCCGAAAAGGTCGGTCTCGGTCTCGCACTTAAACGTCGTCTCGAGCACGCCCGCACGCGCGCCGCCTATACCTGCCGCATAAGCAAGGGCGACGTCAAGCGCCTTACCCGTGTAGTCCTGGTGGATAGCAACGAGGCAGGGCACGCCTTTACCGTCGCAATACTCGCTGCGGACGGTGTGGCCGGGGCCTTTGGGCGCGATCATGAATACGTCCACATTCTTCGGCGGTACGATCTGCTTGAAGTGGATATTGAAGCCGTGCGCGAATGCAAGCGCCTTGCCCTCGGTGAGGTTGGGCTCGATATCCTTCTTATACATCTTCGCCTGCTTCTCGTCGTTAATGAGGATCATTATGACGTCAGCCGCTTTAGCCGCGTCGGCAGCGGTCATGACTTTAAGTCCCGCCTTCTCGGCTATCGGCCAGCTCTTGCTGCCCTCGTAAAGTCCGACGATGACGTTTACGCCGCTATCCTTGAGGTTAAGCGCGTGAGCGTGACCCTGGGATCCGTAACCGATAACGGCAACGGTCTTCTTTTTCAAAAGGCTGAGATTGCAGTCTTCTTCGTGAAACAGTCTGGGTTCCATTGTTGTTTATCTCCTATACAAATTTTTTCCTTAATTGTTACGAACATTATAGTCCCGAGCGCGGCGTTTGTCAATTATTTGACCGCATCTCTTGATAATTAGGCGGCGCAACCTGCCATATAATCATGCTTATTACCCGCCCGTCGCCGTGAGGCAATACTTATCGCCAAAGGACGCATAAACGCTTGACAATGCGTCAAGTGTATTGTATACTCTCATCATCAAACAGATGTGAATGCGGAATGCTCCGTGAAAGCGTAGAATGTACGGCTTTATCAAAACAACATTCGTTTTCGGCGCATTCGGCTCCGAATTTTTTGTTACTAAGGCGACTATGAAAAAGGAACAGGAAAATCTTACGGACGAATTGTCGGATAATGCAAACGGCGCGGATCTCAATTCCGCAAACGGCGACTCTTCGCCTTACTGCGGCGAGCCTCCGGGCGCGGCAAGCGCCACCGCGGGCAGCGGCGAAACGGACGGCGAAACGAAAAAAGCCAAACGCAAGCTCTCGGAAATGAAGTTCGGGGAGTGCAAGAGCGGCGGGCAGAGGTTCGCCTGGCTCATGAACTACATATTCATCGACGGAATGAGCGGCATGGCGCTCGGGCTGTTCGCCACCCTCATTGCGGGGACTATCGTGTGGCAGATAGGCAACCTCTGCAACAAGGGCGGGGCGAATTGGTTCGGGCTTATGCTCGAGGGCATAGGCAAGATCGCGCAAATAGCCATGGGCGCGGGAATAGGCGTCGGGATATGCTTAAAAATGAAAAAGACAAAGC
>CANPYH010000059.1 GCA_947588325.1 uncultured Clostridia bacterium | reverse complement strand
ATCTGGACGGTGGAGCCGAAACGCTTCTCGATGGCGGCTTTAGCCTCCTCGGCTTTAGCCTTGGCGTCGGCTTGGGCTATCCAGATCTTACCGCGAGCTGCGGCGGGGCAATACTCCTCGATATGGTCAAGCACGATTTTGAGCGCCTTTTTCCAGCCGAGCGGCTTTTTGTAGACGCACAACTGCCCTTTGTCGTTAAATACGATTATGGGTTTAATGCCGAGCGCGGTGCCTATAATCGCGGCGGCGGCGCCGATACGTCCTCCGCGCTTGAGGTGGAAGAGGTTATCGACTATGATGTAGGCGTGGATACGGTGCGCGAGGTTACGCAGGGTCTCGGCGGCGGTCTCGGCGGCTACCCCCGAATCGCGCAGTTCAATAGCCTTTTCGAGAACGGGCGTCTCAGCCTGCGTCGCACCCAGCGAATCGACGACATAGACGTGTACGTCGGGGTGTTTAGTCATAAACTCGACAGCCGCTTGGCAGGCGGAGTCATAGGTCTTGGACAACCCGCTCGAAAGCGTGAGATGCACAATGTCATGCGCTCCCCTCTTAGCGTATACCTTTTCCCAGAACTCGCAATGCGTGAAGGGGTTAATCTGGCTCGTAACGGGCAAAGACCCGCCTTTAAGCCCGACATAGAACTGCTCGAATACGCTCTCGTCCTCGGCAAAGTCCTCGACCGTCACGCCGTCTACCGTGTAGGTCAACGGAACTATCTCGACGTCGAGTTTTTCGGCGTCGGGTCGGAACAAGTCTACCGCACTGTCACTGGTCAATATAAACATGGTTTTCGTCCTCTGTGTGTTTAGTCCGAACGAGCCTCACCCGTTCGTCATAATCATAACATAAACTTTTCATAAATTCAAGCATTTTTGAGACTAATTTTCACGCATAATACTTCCGCACATCAGCTTGTTTTTTCCAAAGGAAGTTTATTTTATATAGCAATCACCGATAACAGATAATTACTGTTCGCGTAACCGACAAGACAATCCCCTCAGTCTACCTTATCGCGATGGGTTGATACGTCGAGGGAAAAGGTTTTATATCCCTGTTTGATAGGTAAATTACTACTTTTTGAGTAGCAAGCAAGACAATCCCCTCAGTCTGCCTTACGGCAGCCAGCCCCCCTTACTAAGGGCGGCCACATTCGTCCCCAACTTTTCGGGAAATATGTTACTAAATTTGTTTCATTACAAGTATGTTGTTTAACATCGAAAGAGACTGCCCTGTGTGGGCCGCCCTTAGTAAGGGGGGCTGGCGCGTAGCGCCTGAGGGGATTGTCATAGTAATTCCACCAAAAAAGCGCCCTATGCGTGATAAAGTGCTTAATGTTTATTTTGTCCTTTTACACAACTCCATAACGAACCAACTCGAGAGCGGCGGAGAGGTGCGGTCAGACGGGTGGGAGAGGTTATCCCCCGACGGGAGCTTACTAAAAAACGTAAGTGACCGAGGGGGATGTTCTCGGCGCGCCCGTATCACCGCGCCTATTGCGCCGCTCCTAACAAAAAAACGGACCCATGCAAAATTGCATGAGCCCGTTTTTCGTTATTTTGAGATAACGTCGAAGTCTGTTGACTTGTTGGCTATCTTGCGACAGCCGTGAATTATTAAGCCGCTGCGGTGTATACCATGAAGAATACTCTGGTTCCGCCCCAGCTTACGGTGTGCTTCTCGAAACCGTAGGTCTTGCCGCCTACCGTAACGGTAGAGTCGGCAGGCTCGAGGTCCTTATCTTCTTCGATGCCGAAGTGCGTCCAATATGCACCTTCGGGAAGTACGGAAGCATCAAACTTGATAGTGAATTTGCCGTCCTGTACGGTGACGTTCAACTGCTCTTCAGTTGCATCGATTTTTGCGGCAGGAACAGTGTACTGAACATCGGTGATTTGCCCTTCGGTAACTTTGTCGAAGTAGAGAGTGATCTGGCTCTTAAGAACCTCAGCCGAAACAGTGCAAGTACCGGTGATCGTAAGCATGGGTTTGTCTCCCTCATTGACAACGGTCGTCGACTCAATTACGGCTGCTCCCACTTTGGTTACAGAGAAGTACGGGAGACCGAAACAAGTGCCACTATCAGCAGGGTCATAAGTGAACTTAAACTCATTTCCGCCGGCCTGAACAGTAGCCTCTACCTTCTCGATCTCGGGTTTGTAGTCCTTGTTAGCGGGATCGGTATTGCCACTGCCATCGGGCAGGTAAGGAGCGAAGTGCAGCATGCCCATTCCAATGCCCAAAGTATAATTCGTTACATCAAGATTGATTGTGAAGGTCTTGGCGTCAACGTCAACCGTTACGGTGTGGAAGTCTTTACCGAGAGGATATGTCCAGTTATTACCGGTACCGTCATTCTGAATATCGGTGTAGAACATGGGCTTGATTTTTTGCTCAAGCACAGCCTTGACCGCAGCTTTATCTTTGTCCTGCTGCATGTTGTAGCCCTCGGTAGTGAACTCGACGCCGCCGGTGATTTTGATAATCGCCTTGTCGTCCTCTGCTACCATTTCCAACTTAATCTTTTCACCCGACTTAATCTCGGTCGAAGTTACTTCGACTTTGTAGTCGCTGGTGATAGTGAGCTGGATACCCGAGCCGCCCTCTTTGGTTGCAAGAGTGTAGGTCGAAGGGAAGTCGCCGCCGACGCTTGCGGTAGAGCCTTGATATCCTTCGATTGTAATAGCTGCTCCGCCCGAGGTGACCTCATAGGTACCGAGATCAAGAGTGGTTACGTCCGCTTTAGCCTCGAATGCGTTGCCATCTTTAAGCGTTACGGTCGCGTTTACGGTTCCGACTGCGCAAGCAAGGTTGTTGCCTACAAGGTCTACGAGATAGCCGTTAATGGTATCTTCGCCGACTTTAGCCGAGTAGGTACCGCTGACGGTTACGACAGCTTTGCCTTCCTCGTCCGCTACGGTTACGCTCGTAACATCGGCAACAATCTCCGCGGACTCGTCGTCAAACGTGCTCATGTCAGCTGCGTCGCTGCCGTCGGATTTCGTGCCGGGTGCAACGATAAGCGTATCGATGTTAGCCGCGAAGTTGTAGTTCTCCTGTGCGGCAATGCCATGCTGCTTAACTTTCATTTCGACGACATTTCTGCCCTCGACAAGGGAGACGTTATTGAATACAACTTCGTCCCAGTTGATCCAGAGACCCTGGCAAATGGAGCCGTCCTCGGTCTTGCCGCCATAGAGAATCTTATCTTCGGGAATAGGTTGATTTATTCCGTTGACTGCTATGTCGCAAAGGTCTGCGAACTTAACGTCACCCATTACGATAGCCTTCCAACCGCTGTCCGCATACAGATAAGCGGAGGAGAGACGGAAGGATACGGTTGCGGTATCGGTCGCTGCCGATGACTCAAACACGAAGGAAATCGTGTCGTTCTGGTTGTTCTGACCGAGGTAGTACTCATTGCCTTCGGAGCCCGAACCGCTCGCGGTGTTATGGGTTACGAGGTCTGCGTAGTTCCACTCTGCGATATCCTCGTTGGTGCCTGCTTCGAATGCAGCAACTGCAGCGGTGAATTCATCGCTTGCAACGTACTCCTCGATAGCGTCCGCATTAGCCTCGTCATTGAGCCACTTGACGGTTTCGGTGTAGAGCTTGCTGAGTATCTCGCCGCCTACTTTAATGTCGTTTCTGTAAACGCTCTCGGTTCCGCCGAGCGCCTCAAATTGCTCTGCAGCGGTTGCCGCGGTGGTTGCCCAATCGTCGCTCCAATCCGATGTTTCTTTCAGCTTGGATTCCGCGAATGCGGCTTTGAGGTGCGCCTCGTAAAGCTCGGTCGCATACTCGGCTGCAAGTTCGGCAGTAGCGTCGGTTCTGATGTTACCGCTTTCGCCCATCGACTGTTCGATAGGCTTGCCGTTTCTGTAACCCGTCTCTGCCTCGACGTACAATGCGTTCTGCACTACGATAGGGATAGTGATGTTGAAGCCGCCGACGTTAATCGTAACTTGCTTAACGCCAAGAGCCAGCTTGCCGCCTTCGACGGTCGAGTTGTCCGAGGTAACGTTAACCTCCACGGTCGAGTTATCCTCAAGTACGGCGTTAAGCACAAGCCCCGCTACGTTGAAGGACTGCCCGACATAGTAAGTCGTTGCATGCTTACTCTTCTCGGTGTTGATCGTCGCCTCCTTAACCTTGTTGGTTATGGTAACGCTGAAGTTTCTTGACTTGGTGACTTCGCCCTTGGTGTACGAAACCTTAATGGACTTGGTGGACTGGAAGTTGGTAGACATGAAGTTGTCATTGACTTTCAGCGGCGTGTCCTTGCCGTCGATAACGTACTCCTCTGCCGTCAATTCCTTTGTGGTACCGTCGGCGAAGTTAGCCGTAACGACAAGCCCCGTGGTGTCCAACGTTTGGCCGGTCACATAAGTTTTCTTTACGTTATCCGTGTTCAGCGTTATCGACGCGAGTTCTTTAGAATCGTCACCGCCTCCGCAGCCGGTGAACGAGAACAAACTCAACGACAGACCGAGAGCCAAAACAACGGACAGTACGATCAGAATGATTTTTCTTGCTTTTGTCATTGTTCATTTTCCTCCGAAAAAATTTTATTATTTCCGACGCACAAAAGCTCCGCGTCAAAAACCAATATAATGTATCCGCGCTTTGCGCGAAAACTCTTAAGCAGTTTACTATACGTTACTTGTAACGTATAAGAAAAGGGGTACCCCTTTTCTGCGCACTTCCCTTCAATTAAGAAGCGGCGCGTTCTTCATTCTCTTACTACAGGCGCGGTACTCTCCCCGCGATCGACTTGGTTTGCCCGGTGGGGATTGTCGCTTACCCATGCCGCAATAGACAACATCTCGTATAACTGTAGTCTAATATACATTAACCCTAATTTCAATAGACTAAATTGAAGATTAGTACACAAAAACAGACTGTTTATTAAAACAGTCTGTTTTAATTTTGCAATATAGGAATTCAAACGACAGAATATGCACCGATTATGACAAAACCGTGAAAATGCTGTCACGCAACTATCGTTAAAAATCGGTTAAGCCGACGCGCCGATCTCGTCGTATATCTTCGGGTAGATGGTGTGGGGCATTGACGAGCGCATATCGTCCATGACCTGTTCCTTACTCCGTTGCGTGCCGTGAGAGAGCCAGTCGAGCATAATCTCGGTGTACGCCGCCGAACACACTTTGAGCGCGAACTCGTCTTGCGGTTCAACGTCGCTGTGCTTGCGTATGTCGGCGGTGAGGTAGCCGAACACCAGCTGTTCGTGGTAGTACCGCACCGAGTTGACGTCGAGCGAGTCGAAAGCGTTAAGCACCGTACTCGGCGACTTCTCGAAAGCGGAGAGACAGTTAAACGTGAATTCCTCCCAATTCGCGGACTTTGCGACTATGTCGTCGTAGAAGTTATTGCGAAAGCAGGATATGAGCAGTTCGTACTTGTCCCTGTAATACTTATAGAACGTGCCCTTGCAGGTGCCGACGATTCGTATGATCTCGTTCACCTTCACCTTATCGATAGATCCTCGGCGTAGTTGCTCCAATAGCGCCGCCTCGATATATCTTTTGGTATTCATATCGGTCTCCTTCGGTCGCGGCGAAAAATACCGAATGTGCGCGGCAAAACCGCGCTGATGCAATGCAAGCCCATCTTCTCCGTCCCCATGGCTACCCCGCGCAGGCAGAAGCAATGCTTTTTCCCTTCTCGCGTCTCACCGCCTATTATTATAGCAGATAGGGTTAGGTTTTTCAAGTCCTTTTTGAAAAAAAATATCATTTTTGATACTATTTTTTAATTTGGTCTCCCCCCCCCTTACTACATGCCCCGCACAATAGGCGCGCGGTGTATAGGCGCGGTGACGTTCACTTCTGCTCAGTCATTTACATTTTTAGTAAACTCCTTTGCGAAGTTCCGTCTCCCTCCCCCCGTCTGACCGCACCTCTCCGCTACGCTCGGGTTGGTTCGTCGTTAATAGGTTTTTAGTTTTTATCCGATATATTTCCGTTTTCGGGTAAAATGCTACTTTTCGGATTGCCGACAGGACAATCCCCTCAGGCGCTACGCGCCAGCCCCCCTTACGAAGGGCGGCCCACACTTGCGCCTGACTTCTCGCGCTGTTCTATCTTTCGGAGCGGCCCACACGGGCAGTTACACTCGACGCAAGAACAACCCCCTTCGTAATGTTGCAAGTTAGTAACATTTTACCCGAAAAGCGGGACGCGAATGTGGCCGCCCGAAGTCGAGGGGGGCTGGCGCGCAGCGCATGAGGGGATTGTCATATATCCAACGCACGAGTGGAAATTGTTTACTCAAAAAGCAAGAATATCTCTCAAACCAAATGAAATGAGCCCGATTCAATACCGAACTCATTCGCAAATTTAATTATAATTCTTGTCCAAACTTTTGGGGTCACATCTCCCCTTTCCTCCGACTTACTCCATATCCCATCTTGCGTCGTAAATCAGCTCGGCGAGCGACTTTTCCCACGCATACTCGAAGTGCTCCCCGCCGTTGTCGTCGATATAGTGGCGGGTGCGGCGATAGGACGCGGCGAAGGCGTCGCTCCTATACTCGAAGGGGTTGGCGAAGTCGCGTTGCTCTTCCTCGGTATTCCACTTGGTGCGGAGCGCCTCTATCTTCTCCATAACCGTCTCGTATGAATCGTTAGTCGGCGAGATCTTGTGCGCGTCGTCTATAACTATATTATACACGCCCCAAGGCATTGCGCTCGACGGCGTTATTTTATAAGTCCAGCTCGTCCAATGCCAACCGTGCGTATTGAACAGCTCAAGGGTCTCCTGCCAATCGCTCTCGCTGTTATAGCAGGTGAACTCGCCCATCTGAATGGGTACGCCGAAAACGTGGCTCTCTACCTCGCTGACGAACCCGCGCATATTGGACATGTGCGACTGACTGCTGTCGTAACTCGTGTAGTTGTGGAAGGAGTACATAACGTTCTCCCACCCGTAGTCCTCGGGGCGGGGTATGTTATTGCCGCTCCAGCACGACTCGATTATAACGACGTGATCGGCGTCCTTTTCGCGTATGGCGTCATAGAACTGATCGAACACCTTCCAATGCTTATCGGAGGTAGTGCCGCCCTTCTCCCCCGGTTCGTTGATTATGTCGTAGCCCGCCACAGACGGGTTGCCCTTGTAATGCTCGGCTATCGCGCTCCAGAGCGCGGCAGTCTTGGCTCTGTCCTCCGCGCCCTCTTCGCCGTAGAACTTGACGTCCTTTGCGCTTTCCATTATCTCGCCGCTGTGGTCCTGTCCGTTTTGCGAGCCATATGCGCCGTGCAAGTCGAGTATGGTGTATATCCCGAACTCCTCGGCGCGGTTGATGAAGTTATCCAAAAGATCGAAGTTATACTTCTGTCCGCTTTTACGCGCTACCTCGTGGTAGTCGGGATCTACCGTCATATATGTAAATGGCAAACGAATGACGTTAATACCCATTGCCGCGCAATTGGCGAAGTCTATATCCGACCAATATGCCGAGCGGTAGGCGTTCCAGAGCTCCACCGTCTTTTGCTCGCCGAAACGGTCTACAAACACCTCGTTAATCGTCTTGTTATCCTCGACGGACTTGGTTTCCGCCTTATCCGTGCCGGCGTTGAAGGTGTATGTGTCATAGGCGAAGGCGTTCATCCAGTTCTCGGTGACGAATATTCCGCCCGCGTTCACGCCGCGAAGTTGGATCTCCGCCCCCTCGCCGTAGTTGATGCGGAGTTTATTCCCGTCCGCCTTGATAAGGTCGCCGTCGCCGAACTCCCATTTCGGAGTTATTATCTGCTCCTCTCCGCATGCCGTGAAAAAGCAAGCCGCTATCGCCGTTATAGCGAACAGCGCCGCAAGCAATATGCTTAATACTCTGCGTTTAGTCATCATTCCACCCCCGTTTGCGCCGCTTCCTTACGCGCGCGCGTAATCATATATTATTTCGGCAAGGTGCTTGCCGTTGCTCCAGCCCCCGTTTATGTACGAACTGCGGAAGGAGTATTGCCTGTATTCCGACGGATTGGAAAAGTCGGTCGGCGTGCCTGGGTAACCCTCCCAGGTCGTTTTAAGCGCGGAAAACTTCTGCAATATCGCGTCATACGAGTCCGTCGCCGCATTCACAAACTCGCTATCGCGGCAAACGCGCAAGTACACGCCCCAGCTGTTGTTGTACGACGGCGTTATTTTATAACACCAGCTCGTCCAGCTCCACCCATGCTCGTTGAACAGTTCGAGGGTGTCCCGCCAGCTGCGTTGGTTGTCGTAACCCGTGAACTCGCCCATATAGAGCGGTACGCCGAAGTTGCGGCTCTCCACCTCGTTTACCCTGTCCCGCATGGAGCTAATGTGCGCGTTGTAGGCGCCGTCGTCGTTCTGCCAATTGTTAGTGTAGTGGTGGAAGGAGTACATTACATTCTCCCAGCCGTAAACACTCGGCGCGGGTAAGTCACCGCCGCCCCAGCACGACTCGATTATGACGACATGGTCGGCGTCCTTTTCGCGAACGGCGTCATAAAACTCGTCAAGCACCTTCCAATGCCGCGTCGTAGTGCTCTCGACGCCATTATCGTCCGTTCTCTCACCCGGCTCGTTGAGAAGGTCGTAGCCCGCAACGGCGGGGTTGCCCTTGTAGTGCTCGGCTATCGCGCTCCAGAGTTCGGCGGTTTTTTGTCTGTTTGCCGCACCTGCCTCTTCGTAGAACGTCACTTCCGCACGGCTGCCGAGTATCTCGCCGCTGTGGTCTTTTCCGTTCTGGGAGCCATACGCGCCGTGCAAGTCGAGTATGGTGTATATACCGAACTCATCCGCCTTATTCACAAAGTCGTCGAGCAAATCGAAGTTATACTTCTGTCCGCTTTTACGCGCTACCTCGTGGTAGTCGGGGTCTACCGTCATATATGTAAATGGCAAACGAATGACGTTAATGCCCATAGCCGCGCAATTGGCGAAGTCTATGTCCGACCAATATGCCGAGCGGTAGGCGTTCCAGAGGTCCACCGTCTTTTGCTCGCCGAAGCGGTCTGCGAATATTTCGTTTATGCCCTTGTTGTCGTCCGTCGTCACCGTCTTGCCCGAAGAGAGGCGGTAAGACTGCCCCTCGGTGAAGGCGTTCATCCAGTCCTCGGTTACGAATACGCCGCCCGCATTCACGCCGCGAAGGGTGATTACGTCGCCCGTGCCGCCGCTCAAGCGGAGTTTGTCGCCCACGGCGCGGATAAAGCGGGGATCGGTGGGCGGGTTATCGTCGGGCGCGGGCGGGGGGTTAGGCGCGTATGTCACCGTCACGGCGCAAGAGGCGTATGTCAC
>CANPYH010000058.1 GCA_947588325.1 uncultured Clostridia bacterium | reverse complement strand
TAACCCTGCCCGAGAACGAGGCAATAACCGCCTCGACGCAGTGGTTCGAGCGCACCCTCGACGACAGCGCGAACAAGCGCATAACCATTCCGCAGGCTTTCCTCGCAATAGACGGTCTGCTTAACCTGTATATCAACGTCAGCGGCGGTATGGTCGTGTATGACAAGGTTATTGCCAAGCACATAGCGGCGG
The DNA here is from genome assembly GCA_947588325.1 of uncultured Clostridia bacterium. GTDB lineage: Bacteria > Bacillota > Clostridia > Christensenellales > Pumilibacteraceae > Protoclostridium. The sequence continues at coordinate 9,164 of CANPYH010000058.1, read as the reverse complement.
AACTGCCCTTTATGGCGACGGAGACCGTGCTGATGGAGTGCGTAAAGGCGGGCGGAAACCGTCAGGAACTCCACGAGGCTATTCGCCGTCACTCCATGGCGGCGGGAGCGGTGGTCAAGCAAGAGGGCGGGGATAACGACCTCATCGCGCGAATAAAAGCCGACCCCATGTTTGCCGCGGTTAAGGAGAATATAGACGGGATAATGGACCCGAAGAACTTCATCGGCAGAGCGGAGGCGCAGACCGAGGAGTTTATCGCCGAGCATATACAGCCCATACTTCTCGCAAACGAGATATCGAAAACGGAAACGGAGATCAAAGTCTGAGCATATTTATAAAGTATGACGAAAGAACGGCGTGAAAAAAGCAACGAAGCGATTGCTGTGCAGGTCGCTGTCGTTACCATAATTATCAACGTATTGCTCGCCGTCGGAAAGTTACTGACGGGAATATTGTCCGATTCGGAAGCCATGATTGCCGACGCCGTGCATTCCTTTTCCGACGTGTTCAGCACTATTATCGTCATAATCGGGATAAAAATGGCGTCGAAGGCTTCGGATAAGAGCCACCCATTCGGTCACGAGAGATTCGAATGCGTTGCGGCGATAGTGCTCGCCGTCCTGCTCGCGGGTACGGGCGCAATACTCGGCTACGAGGGCATAGTTAATATAGTCAAATGGTCAGGCGCGGAGGATAAGTCGGCGTTTGCCGTGCCAGGGCTTGCCGCGCTGATAATGGCGGGCGTGTCCGTCGTTGTCAAAGAGGGCATGTATTGGTACACGCGCCGGGCGGCTAAAAAGGCAAAGTCGGACGCTCTTGCCGCGGACGCCTGGCACCACCGCTCCGACGCGCTGTCATCAATCGGCGCGTTCATAGGTATAATTCTCGCCATGACCCTCGGCATTGCCCTTTTCGACTCGATCGCGTCGCTGGTAATTTGCGTGCTCATAATCGTCGTCGCGGTCAATATCTTCCGCCGCGCCGTGGGTAAAATGGTGGATAAGTCCTGCGACGAGGAAACGCTCCGCAAGATGAAGGACTTAACCACCTCGATAGACGGCGTTATTGCAATCGACGTTATCCGCACCCGCGTATTCGGCAATAAAATCTATGTCGAGATCGAGATTTCGGTAGACGGGGAACTGACCCTTATATCCGCGCACTCCATAGCCGAAACCGTTCACGAGAAAATCGAACAGGAATTTCCCGACGTCAAACATTGCATGGTCCATGTCAACCCCTACATCTACGACGAAACGGAGTAGCATAACCGCGGTGCAGGGGAGCGCGGAACAGGTAAAGCGGACATAACAGGACATAAAACAAAAAACCCGAAGCAAACTTTTACTGTTTGTTTCGGAGTTTTTCGTGTGGTGCCCGAAGTCGGACTTGAACCGACACTGTGTTTCCACAAACGGATTTTAAGTCCGTCGCGTCTGCCATTCCGCCATTCGGGCTGGATTGGAGGTACCACCCGGATTTGAACCGGGGGTCAGGGCTTTGCAGGCCCATGCCTTACCACTTGGCTATGGTACCATGTCCTCAACTCGGCACGCCTATATAATATAACAGAACGGCGCAAAAATTTCAAGTGTTTTTCACGTATATTTTATGCGAATCGCAACAAATATGCTAATTTTCGATTTTATTAACGCGTGTAAAAAGCCATACCGCGCATACAATATAACCGAAGAATCATGTACGAAATCACTTTAAGCGTTCAGACCGAGAATATCGACTGGTTGGAAGAGGCGGGTAGGCGCGTCTCCGAGACATTCGGAAGCGCTGCGGTTACGGCTTGCGACATAGGGGAGCGGCGCTCGCTGCTCTCTGTCGGTTGCGACGATAGAATGCGGCGACCTCTTGAAGCGGGGCTTAAAACCATTATCGCCGACCTGTGTCTCGGCAAGATCAAATACGGCTATATCGAGAAAGGGATACGCCGTGCGGGGCTTGCCGCCGAAAAGCGGACTTTGCTCTGCCACGCCCTTTGCGTATTCGAGCGCGAAGCCGAGCGGGAGATACTTCTTCGTGATCTGGAAATCGGGACGTACTTCGACATTAACGGGTTTTATTACTTCCGCATGGGCGAGCTTATCTCGCGGTGGTCGGATATATGCGCTCTCGCAGCCGAACATATCTCCTATCTGTCCGACGAAGGAACGCTCAACGAGTTGCTCCGCTTTCTCGTCGGGGCGGGGGCGCAGTCCGATTGCCGCGCCGAGATATTCCTTATTAACGGCAGGTTCAGGCTGGTAGAGCACACGCGCGGGCAGGTGACGGCGGAGCATTTATACGACCGTTTCGAGGAGCTGCTTTGCCGTCTTATCGACATAGCGCCCTGTGAAACCGTTCTCAGCGGCTTCGGATACGGCTCGCCATTCCGAACGCTTGCCGCGATTTTCGACGTCAAACGCGATATTTTGCGTTAGAGAGACAAAAATTCGCTTGCATTATCACGGGAAATGGTATATACTTGCCATACAATAAATAATTTCGAGAGGATAACGAAATGAATGTATTGATAGCTGCAGAGGGAACAAGCGGTTCTACCAACACCGTAGTAATGTGGGTTATTATCGGCGTGGTGGTGCTTTTGCTTGCCGCAATGATAGTATTACCCATGATAACCAACAAGAGACGCGCAAAGGAAGAGAACACAAAAAGAGACTCGCTTTGCGTGGGCGACACGGTAATGACCATCGGCGGCATAGTCGGCGTAGTCAAGGCGGTTAACGAACCCGCTCCGGGCAGAAAAGAGTTTGTGCTCGAAACGGGTGAAGAGGGAAGTAAGACCTGCATAACCTTCGATATCAAGGCGCTTTATCTCATTATAGACAGCGCGGCAAAGCCCGAAGTCTCGGTCAGCCCTTCCACGTCGTCGGAGATACTCAAAATGAGCGACGCCGAGAGCGACCGCAAGGACGGAGAATAACGGACAAAATCCGCGCGTAACCAATCGGTTTATTCCGTAATATTGTTATTAACCTTCGCATAGTTTAGAGTAAAGTCAATGCGGAGGTTATTTTTATGCCGAAAAATAACTCGGAAGTCAAAGCGGACCTTAAACACTACATTCTCGAAATAGTCAAGGCGGTAATGATCGCGCTCGTGCTTTCCTTGCTGCTCGTCCTTCTCGCCGCCTTCATTATCAAGATAGCCAATCTCGATTCGGGAGTAGTGGGAATATTGAACCAGATAATACGCTCTGTCAGCATACTCGTCTCCTGCGTGTTTGCATTGCGGCTGAGGGGGAACGGCTGGATTCGCGGAATTATCGTCGGAGTTTTATACAGCCTCCTCGCTTACGTCGTCTTTTCGCTCATCGGGGGTAAATTCTCCTTCGACCTCACGCTGCTTAATAACGTCGTACTCGGCGCGGCGAGCGGACTGCTCAGCGGTATGATCGCCATGTTTGTCAGAAGAAAATGAAAAAAAAGGTAATAATACTTGCAATTTTCCGTCATATGCGGTATAATGTACCAAAACACGGAGGTACACCATGAAACACGTTAAAGTAATAGCTACCGAAACGATTTGCAACGAAAAAGGAACAGGTTGCGGCGAATGCCAGACTGGCTGCCAGTCCGCATGCAAGACGAGTTGCACGGTAGGCAATCAGTCCTGCGAACAGAAGAAAACGAACAGAACCACCAAAGTAAAGCAAGACTGATAACAGATGGTCCATACGTTCAGGTGTCTCGGGCGGTATTTTGCTCTCGACGTCGAAAGCGGTTCGCTTTTCGAAGTGGACGAACTCACCGCCAATCTGATAGAGAAACGTTCTCCTCTTGCAACGGCAAAAGGAGATTTTTCTCGTTATAACGACGCGGAGATAGCCGAGGCCGAAAGCGAGATTGACGAGCTTATCCGCCGCGGCGTACTTTTCGCGCCCGAGCCCGTTCATCCCGAGCCTGTATATAAGGGCGTAGTCAAGGCGTTGTGCCTGAATATTGCGCACGGTTGCAATCTCCGTTGCCGTTATTGCTTTGCGGGCGACGGACAGTATCACGGCGACCTCGACTTTATGTCGACGGAAACGGCGAAAAACGCCATAGACTTTCTGATCTCGAAGAGCGGAGGACGGAAGCGTCTCGAAGTGGACTTCTTCGGCGGCGAGCCATTGCTTAATATGAAAACCGTTCGCGCCACTATCGACTACGCGCGGAAGGTGGAGAAAGAGGCGGGGAAGGAATTCCGCTTCACTATAACCACCAACGCCTCTCTTCTTACCGACGAACTTATCGACTACTTCAACCGCGAAATGTATAACGTGGTATTGAGTATCGACGGCAGGAAAGAAGTTCACGATTATATGCGCCCCGACGCGTCGGGCAAAGGCTCCTTCGATAAGTCGCTGGAAAACTCACTTCGCCTCGTCCGCTCACGCGTCGGCAAGAGCTACTATGTCCGCGGAACGTTTACGGCGCACAACCTCGACTTCGCCAAAGACGTGCTTGCGCTCAACGACTACGGGTTCGGTCAGGTATCCATGGAACCCGTCGTACTTCCCGACGGCGATCCGCTGGCTATACGCGCCGAGCATCTCGAAGAGCTTAAATGGCAATACGAACTCCTCGCAAAGGAGTATATCGCAAGGCGGGCGGCGGGGAAGGAATTCGGTTTCTTCCACTTCAATATAGATATATATAACGGACCTTGCGCCTCCAAACGGCTGGTCGGTTGCAACGCGGGCGACGAGTACCTCGCCATCGCGCCCAACGGCAATATCTATCCCTGCCACAGGTTCGACGGAATTGAGGAGTATGTCATAGGTAACGTCAACGACGGCACATTCGACAATTCTTTGCCCACGCTATTCGCGACTACCAACCTAACCAAGAAAGAGGAGTGCAACGGTTGCTGGGCGAAGTACTATTGCAGCGGCGGCTGTGCGGCGAACTCCATTCAGATTTGCGGCGGGATAAAGAAGGCGTATAAGGTCGGGTGCGAGCTTATGAGAAAGCGCGTAGAGTGCGCGCTTGCCATAGGCGCAATCGAGAGCGAGGGCCGCGAAGGGGAACGGAGCGAATAAAAATTAAAGATATATTCACATAATTTTTATTTATCACTGTTTATTCGTTTGACTAAATGCGTATTTTGATTTATAATCAATGAAGTGTGTTAATGCGCTTTCGTGCGCATTAAAGTGCAGAAAATAAGGCTACAACCGAAAAATGAAAAAGAAATCATCATTGGTATTCTTCATACTCATCTGCGTCGCTACGGCGTTCTTGCTCGTTGCGTCTTTTGTGCAGTTTAATTATTACCCCGGCGGCGACGCGTGGAAGTATGACGGATTCGTATATTCGATAAAGCTCGGTCTGGATCTGAAGGGCGGCATATATGCGGTTTACGAAGCGGATACTGACGAAGTACCCGAGGACACGCGTATGAACGGTACCGTTCAACAGCTTACCTCTCTTCTCGGCGGCAAAGGATATAGCGAAGCAACCGTCGTCCGTGAGGGGACGCGCAGAATCCGCGTCGAAGTTCCCGACGTCGACGATCCCGAGGAAGTGTTCGATATTATCGGTAATCCCGCCGAACTCGAATTCATGGTATCTTCGGACGGACAGTCGGACGATTATTCAATCTTCGGCGAGGGACTGACGGGTAACGGCGCAGGCGACTATATCACCGACGCTTACGTCGGACAAGACCCCGAATCGCTGGATCCCGTCGTCGTAATCAGATTTAACTCCGAAGGCCAGCAGCTCTTCGGCGACGCTACCGCCGAACACGTCGGTCAGTATATCAGAATATACAACGTTCAGGGCGACACGCGAACGCTTATCTCCAACGCTCGAATTAACGAGGAGATAAGGGGAGCGGCGACGATATCGGGCAACTTCACTCTCGAAGAAGCTCAGACGCTTGCGGATCAGATCATGAGCGGCACCTTCCAGGTTCCTTTGACTTTGATCGAGAGTTCGGTCGTTGATCCCACGCTCGGCGATAACGCGCTTATGGCAGGTCTTATCGGCGGTGCAATCGCCTTCCTGCTCATAATGGTATTTATGTGCGCGTTCTACCGCATGATGGGTATGGTCGCATGCATAACGATGCTCGCATACATGGGGCTTATGTTCCTCTTCCTTGCGACGCTGCCTTGGGTACAGCTGTCGTTGCCTGGCATTGCGGGTATCATTCTTTCCATAGGTATGATGGTCGACGGTAACGTCATCATATACGAGAGAATCAAGGACGAGTTCCGCAACGGTAAATCCCTTCTCGCCGCATATCATGCAGGTTTCAAGAAGGCAACCGCGGCAATACTCGACAGTAACATAACGACTATATTCGCGGCTTTGATGCTGCTCATATTCGGCTCGGGTACCATTTCCGGTTTCGGACTTACCCTGCTCATAGGTTTGATCCTGTCCATATTCTCCTCGCTCGTACTTACGCGCGGACTGCTCAAGTGGACGATTAACATATGGGGACAGAACCCGAAGCTGTACGCATTGAAGAGAAGAGCGGGCTTTAACGAGGCTGACGAGGTACAATACGTTCCCAAGCAGAGAAAGCCCAAAGCGGCAAAGAAAGCCAAAGCGGTGGCGGCTGTCGCAACCGCGGGAGATATGGACTCCGACCTTGCGCCTTCGGACGAGAGTGAGGAGCCGACTGTTGCGCCTAAACGCGCGATAGACGAGGACGACTTCGACAAGATTTTCGGTGACGGAGGTGATACGCATGAAAATGATTGATATTCACTCCGCCGACTTCAAAATCGTTGAGAAGAAAAAGATATGGTTCTGCATACCGCTTGCTCTCCTTGTAGTAACCCTCATTTGCGGTATCATATACGGGTTTGTGTATAACGGCAACGTGCTCAATCTCGGTATGGAGTTCACGGGCGGATATTCGCTGACCGTTACTCTCGGAGGCGCGCTCGACGACGACGCGACAAGAGAGGCTGACGAGCAAAAACTTACCGATATCATAGAGCATGCCGATACCTACGGGCTGACGTATAACGAAGTTCCCGTAACGGGGCTCAAGGTTATGGACATAACCAAGCAAGGCGAGGGCGAGAATGAAGCGCTCCGTGTGTCCTTCACTTCGTCATATACGCAGACGGAGATGGGCGACACGACGACCGAGGGCACGATTATCTATGAATTGGTCAGCATATTGGACGAGAATTTCTTTGCCGATGACCCTTATGGCGGCAGCGTAACCGACGGCGGCAGCGTGAGTGCGTCCGTAAGCTCCGAGCTTCTCATAACGGCGGTATGCGGCGTGATAATGGCGCTGGCGTTAATGCTGATATATATCGCGATAAGGTTCGAATTGCTCTCGGGCATAATTGCACTTATCTGTCTGGTACACGATATCGCGATAATGTTCATGTTTATGCTGGTGTTCCATATCCCCGTTACAAGTACGTTTATAGCGGCGTTGATAACCATTCTCGGTTACTCGATAAACAACACCATAATCATATTCGACAAAGTCAGGGATAACGTCAAGACTATGCCCGCGGGTGTGTCCGCCAATCAGCTTGCCGACGTATCCGTGCGCGACACTATGGTCCGTTCGATTAACACGACGGCGACGACCTTCATCATGGTATTCATGGTTTGGCTCCTGTCGGCTATATTCGGCGTCGGAGATCTCGTGAACTTCTGTTGGCCGCTTATGGCAGGTCTTATCGCGGGTGCGTTCTCCTCGGTATGTCTCGCTCCTTCGCTTTGGGCGATGTGGAAAACGCGCTCGGAAAAGAAAGCCAAGGCGAAACCTGCAGAGGCTATAACGGTTGCCGCTCCCGAAGAGAAAAAGGACGAGTTGTTCGGCGATATAAACTTCGACGAGCCGTCAGACAGCGCAGAGACCGCGAAGTCGGAAGAATCGGCGGAGGAAGTCGGCAAAGAGGACGAAACGCCGCCTGACAACAAAGACACAGTTTGACCGAAATAAAGCCTTTTGCCGATTGCAGAAGGCTTTTCTCTTTACGCAATGAACACTGTATTACGGAAAAATGCGAATACGAACTTCGGCTCCGACGAGATAAGACGTGTGTCGGAAAAAACGGGATTGCTCCCCAAGCTGACCGAGCTCCTTTTTGCGCGCGGTCTGACGACGGTGGAGCAGATTACCCGTTTTCTCCACGCCGATAAGTCCAATCTGTACGATCCCTTCCTCATGAAGAATATGCGCGAGGTTAAGGAGCGTATCGAGCAGGCTATCCGGGGCGGCGAAAAAATAGTCGTATACGGCGACTATGATGTAGACGGTGTGTGCGCGTCCTCTATACTCGCGCTTTATTTTGCCACGCGAGGCGTGGACGTCGTCGTTCATATCCCCAACAGGGAGACGGACGGTTACGGGCTCAGCGTAAGCTCTATCGAACAGCTGATAGAAGAGCACTATCCCGATCTGATATTGACCTGCGACTGCGGCATATCGGGCATACACGAAGTCGAGCATTGTCGGGATCTCGGCGTGGATATAATCGTTACCGACCACCACGAGCCGGGTGAAAGTATACCCGATTGTCCCGTAATCAACCCCAAACAGGCGGGGGACGAGTACCCGGATAAGTTTCTTTGCGGTGCGGGAGTTGCCCTCAAACTCGTTCAGGCGCTCTGCGACGGCGACGAATTCCTCGAATACGCCGACATAGCGGCGGTCGCGACGATAGCGGATCTCGTTCCGCTTCTCGACGAAAACCGCCTCATCGTGCAGTTGGGGCTTAAAATGCTCTGCTCGGGCAAGTGCAATCTCGGGCTTAAACGCCTGCTCTATAGCCGCGGCATATCGGGCGCCGTGACCTCTTCGGATATCGCCTACAAAATCGCGCCGAGGCTTAATGCTGCGGGGCGTATGGGCGACGCATATCGCGCTTTCGAGCTGATAATATCCAAGGACGTCAAGCGTATCGACGACATAATAGCCGAAATCGAGGGCGCTAACGAACTGCGTAAAAAACTGTGCGAGGAGATATATGCCGACGCCGAGGTGGACCTGACATACGAGGACATAACGGACAGCCGCGCAATAGTGCTCGTAAACCCGTCCTGGTCGAAGGGCGTTACGGGTATAGCCGCCGCTCGCTTCTCGGGCGAATATAACCGTCCGACCTATATAATTGTGGATAAGTCGGAGGAGGGAATATACAAGGGCACCGCGCGGGGAATAAAGGGCGTAAACGTGTACGA
>CANPYH010000057.1 GCA_947588325.1 uncultured Clostridia bacterium | reverse complement strand
CTCGCTTTGCAATTATCCATTGCCGCGACGAACTCTTTATTCTCGAAAAACTCGCCGTCCTCGATCGCCTTGTCAATCGCGGTAATGTCCTGATAAACAACCCTGCCTGCGCCTATGTTCAGGTGCCCGACCTCGCTGTTGCCCATTTGACCCGCAGGCAGTCCCACAGCCAGCCCGCTCGCCTCAATCAGCGTGTGCGGATATTTCGCCATAAGTCTGTCAAGATTGGGCGTGCCCGCCGCTATTACCGCGTTGCCCTTGCTTTCCTTCCGAAAGCCGAAACCGTCCATAATAATTATCGCATCTGTTTTCATTTTTTCTCCTTTTTTGGGGAAGTGTTTTGCAGGGGGAAAACCTTTTTGTGTACAAAAAGGTTTTCCCCCTTGCACCCCCTTTCCAAAAAACTAAAAATTCTTTATTATTTTTTTTATTGTAAGTGTTTGCGGGGGAAACCCGCTTTGTGTACAAAGGGGGTTTCCCCCGCTCCCCCCTTCCCCTAAAAACTAAAAATATTTTTCAGTCTTTAGTTATGGGAGTTGTACACTCTTAAATAACTAAATTTTTATGATGATTCACAATGTTAGTCTCAAGTTAAGTAATTACTTCCCCGAAAAAGCCGTGATTATTACTTCACATTGTCCTCTTGCAAGTCTGCAACAGTGGAAGGCACAGAGTGCCGCTCAGACGTGCGAGAGAGGTTGTTATGCGAAGGAACATACTAAAAAGAGGTATGTGACTGAGCAATAACGTTCTCGGTTCGCGCGTATCAGCGGTGCTATGTGGCTTCCTCCGGCTACTATTCGGTTCTTAAAGCGACGACGGGATCCTTCTTCGCCGCCTTGCTCGCCGGAATAAGTCCCGAGATAAGAGTGAGGGCGACGGAGATTGTTATCATTATGAGCGCCTGCCAGAATTGGAGGGAAGCTATGGTATAGATGCCCGTGAAGCCGCCGATAATGAGGTTCGCGACGAGGGAGAGAAGGTAGGTCACGACTATACCGATAATGCCCGCAATCAACCCGATAATGAAGGTCTCGGCATTGAAGAGGTTGCGTATGTCGAGTTTGCTGCCGCCCATGGCGCGGATAACGCCGATCTCCTTGGTACGCTCGACGACGGAGACATAGGTTATTATGCCTATCATGACGGTGGAGACGACGAGGGCAATGGACGTGAATACTATCAACGCCGCGGTTATCATCATAATCAGCTGGTTGACCATGGTCATTATCACGCCGAGTATGTCGGTGTATTGCACCATTTTAGCCTCGTCGACGACCTTCTTTCCGTCCTTATCCACAACGATATTGCCGTCGGCGTCCCTCTCCCAGACGTGGCCGTTGTCGGGCTTATTCCATTCGTCGAGATAGGCGGTTATTGCGTCCTTCTGCTTGAAGTCGGAAGCCCAGAAACGCAAGCGCGAGGGCAGTTCGCTCCCGCCGAGTGCGCTGAGGTATACCACCTTATCCGAGCTGCCGTATAACATATTGGCGAGAAGTTCGGCGAAAATGGCAACGTTGCCGCCGCTCTGCTCGATAAGGTCGGTAATAACCTTCACGAACTGATCACGCGTGAGCAGCGAAGTTATCGCGCCCGCGTCAACGTCATTGACCGTCGCGCCGAAGCCGACATTATGCTCGGTGCCGTGTACGTCTCTGACTATGCCTTGGCTCGGGTCGTCCTTATCGACATATTCGTCATAGTAGTAGTCGTAGGAATAAGTTACGTCGACTACGCCCTCCCTGCTGCTATCAAGCGCGTCTTTGACGATTGGCGACATTGTTTCTTCATTCAGCTCTATATCGCGGACGTGGTCGGTGAGCGCCTTGGTGTAGTACAACCCCGAAGAAAGCATACCGTACCTGACGCCCTCTTTGGGCTTCAATATACACTTGACTGACAGGTCGACTATGTTCTTATCGTCCGAATCGGAGAACTTGTCGGCGTATGTGTTATAGGTGTATTTATTTTGGCTGGGGTTGCGGTCGCCTTCCGTCGTCGTGCCGCTTACTTCATAGACGAGGTTGTTCGGGTACCACCTGAACGTTTTTGCGTCGGGACCGACGAAGTCCGAATACTCGAAGGGCTTTTCCATGTGCGGCAAGTCCTTCTGATAGAAGTCGCTGTATGTGTGCGCGCCCTCTTTCGCAAGGCTGAATGCGTAGTTGACGAACTCACGCGCGGAGACATAGCCGAACTGCGCAAGAATCAGGTCGTCTATCTCGTCGTTGCCCGTCAGCGCAAGTACGAGCGCGCCCTTGTCGCTCTGCTCGGGGTACTCGCCCGCTACTATATCGTATTGCGAAAGTATGTAGTCCTTCTTGTCGGGCACTTCGCCGAACGTCGATATACTTGATATTATGCTCGTGTAAGCCGCATACTCCTCGATATGTCCCAAAACGCCCGTGAATATGGCGCGAACGCCCGTTATCGAGGTCTCGTGCACGGGGATAGTCTCGCCCGAAGAGTCTTTGGCGGTCGCGTCGTCCTCGAACTTATACTCGGTGTATATGTTGTTCGCGAAGTTAATTCCGTAGGTGTATTGTATCGTTTCGTAGTTTTCCGACGGCATAGCCTCGACAAAATCGAGGTATTCCTGCGTTATATTATTGGTTACGGTGGAGCCGCTGAGCGAAGTCATGGCTTCGACTATTTTGTTTACATACACCTTATTCGGCGCGCGGCCCGTTTCATCTTCCTGCGTAGCAAGATCCAGCGTCATACTTATCAGCTGTGAATAGTCCACGGCGGACTCGGCGACGGAAACGGGATAGCCCGAGAGCATATCCGTCTCCATCTGGTATATGTAGTTGGATATACCCGTGGAAAAGGCAAGCACTATGGCGACGCCTATTATGCCTATCGAGCCTGCTATGCCCACCATTATCGTGCGGCCCTTCTTTGCCAAAAGGTTGCGAAGTGAAAGGGAAAGCGCGGTGAGAAAGCCCATCTTCGCCTTTTCGGGCTTAACCTTGGTCTTTCCGCCCTCTTTGGCGCCGTCCTCTTTCGCCTTTGCCTCCGCCTCGGTCTTTGCGGCAAGGCGTTTGGCGCACTCCGCCGCTTCCTCTTCGTCGGAGTAGGGCATGGAGTCGCCGACTATCAAGCCGTCGCGCAGGTTGATTATTCGCGTGGAGTATTTCTCTGCAAGTTCGGGGTTATGCGTAACCATTATGACGAGGCGTTCCCCCGCTATCTCTTTCATAAGGTCCATTATCTGGACGCTGGTAGTCGTGTCGAGTGCTCCCGTCGGCTCGTCGGCAAGAAGTATCTCGGGGTCGTTGACGAGAGCGCGCGCGATAGCCACTCTCTGGCACTGACCGCCCGAGAGCTGATTGGGTCGCTTGTTAAGCTGGTCGCCCAGCCCGACGCGGCGAAGAGCCTCCGCCGCCTTTTCCCGCCGCTCCGCCTTGCTCATCCCCGCAATGGTGAGAGCAAGCTCGACGTTGCCGAGCACGGTCTGGTGAGGTATCAGGTTGTAACTCTGGAATATGAAACCTATGCGATGGTTGCGATATACGTCCCAATCCCTGTCGCCGAAAGACTTGGTCGAGCGCCCGTCTATTATGAGGTCGCCGCCCGAGTACTTATCCAAACCGCCGATTATATTGAGCAGGGTGGTCTTTCCGCAGCCGCTCGGTCCGAGCACGGACACGAACTCGTTTGCGCGGAAATTGACGGTCACGCCTTTAAGCGCGGGAACCGCCTCCCCCGCCACCTTATAATCTTTGGTGATGTCAATCAGTCTCAACATATTACATTATTCCTTGCGGACTTATCCGCATTAAACATTATTTCGTCGTAAAACCGCTTTAATCGGCCTGAATGCTCCTTATATGCAAGCTATATGCGGCACAGATCGGGCAATTTTGCCAAAACAGTTGACAAGAGAGACTTTTTCTTTTATACTTGGACTGTTATGGAAATTCGAAAGACAGGAAAGTTAAACATTTTCGCGTCCGCCACGGCATTTCTCTTTACCGTGTATATCGGGATAATCTATATTCTCCTGATGGCGGGCGACACGCCGAACAGTATCGGCTATGAGATCACGACAAGTTATGCCGCAGACTGGGTATTCCCCTTCATTCTCTGCTTATTTATGTATGTGGCTTGCCTCGCCAACGTACTTGCAATTCCCGCTTATTACGCGCTTAAATCGAAGAACTCAGAGTCTCCGATGAGGAAGCGCACCGCGATTATTCAGATAGTCGCTTCGGCGGTTATGCTTCTCGTTGTCATTATGTTCTGGTCCTGGCAGGGCAATATCTGGTACGGCGACGCGGGTACGCCTTTCGCCACCTCCTACCGCATCATCGAGCTTTGCTTCACGATTGCGCAGGTCGGGCTCGTACTCCTGACGATATTGTATTCGCCCCGTTCGGATACCATTCGCCAGCTCAAAAACAGACAGAAGAAAAAGGCAAGCGCGAAGTAATAATCAAGCCGTTTCAAAGGACGCTCCGAAGGCGTCCTTTTTCTTTTGCTTATTTCTTACTCCACACATAGGCGTTTGCAAGCACGAGAGCCTCCGCCGCAAATACGAAGAAGCATGCGCTCACTTCCACCTGAAAGCCCATGAGAAGTATGGGGAAAGTCAGACCGAAGCCGAGAACGGCCAACACGCCGCAGACGGTGAGGGTAAACGGCCAGGCGCCTTTGAGTATGAATTGCGTACTCTCGCAAACGAACCACAGCAATCCGATTGCCATGAGAATGTATCCCGCCACCTGCCATTGATAGACCGCGCAAAGTATGAGCATTACCGCGGCGATTGCGGACAAACTGCTTTTTATTATGTTTCTAACCATATTTCGGCTCCTTTTTTCGTCCTTTACAAATCTATATAATTTTACCGAAAAAGCCTGCGTATGTCAACTGTTTGACATTCATTGCGCTTAAAGTCTCGAGGGGTTAAACGGAAAAGCGCGGTAGGTTTCCCCGCCGCGCTCTCGCTTGCTACGCCGCCCATCCTCGTCAGACCGACTCGAGCAGCATTTTATCCGCTACCAGCGCGATAAACTCGCCGTTAGTCGGTTTTTCGTTGTGGCTGTATACGCGCACACCGAAAAGGCTGTTGATATTCTCGATCTTGCCCCTGTTCCAGGCGACCTCGATTGCGTGGCGTATCGCGCGCTCCACCTTGCTCGGAGAGGTGTCGAAGCGACGCGCCACTTCGGGGTATAGCCGCTTGGTTATGCTGTTTATAATGTCGGGGTTGTCTATCGCCATCTTGATAGCCTCGCGCAGGAATTGATACCCCTTTATATGCGCGGGTATGCCGACGGTTATGAAGATATTGGTTATCTTCTCGTCCAACGACCTGTTCCTGATCCGCGCCGCTCCGACCTCTTTCATGCATTCCGTCACGCGAGTTTCCAACTGCTCGAAGCGGAAGGGCTTCATCATGTAGTATTTCGCGCCGAGGTTAATCGCCTTGGTAACGAAGCTCCCCGCGGAAAGTGCGCTCATAACGATGACTTTAACCGCCGAGCCCACCTTTTCGAGTACGCCGTAGCCGTCGAGCTTGGGCATAACGAGGTCGAGCAATAATACGTCGGGGCGCGCCGCCGCAAGTTTTTCGAGGGCGTCCTCGCCGTCCGTCGCCGTTGCGACTACTTCGAACCCCTCTTTTTCGGAGAAATACGCGACGCAACCGTCGAGAAATTCCTCGTTATCGTCCACTATCATAAGTCTTGTTTTCATTATTCTTGCCTCCGTGTTTCATCAGTCATATTGTAGCAAAATATTACTTTAACTTCAATTTTTCCGCTCCGCGAAGGTTGCCGTTTAATAGGATTGTTTAGAATGTAAACAAGATAATTGTCGAAAGGTTTTCGGCGTCAATCTTGCCGCGCTCGCTTATTGACAGAGGCGGCGGAATGTGTTATAATGCGGTTATGAAAGCATGGCAGATAACATCGCCGAAAAATTTCGACAAGATAACGGGGCCGAGCGAAAAACCCGAGCCCGGTTTTGTCAAGATAAAAGTCGGGCAATACCTGTTGACTAAACCCGACATGGAGACCTACCTCGGCAACTCCACCGCCACCCTCCCCATTATCCCGGGCGAATCGTGCTGCGGCATGGTTGTGGAAGCGGGCGACGAGGAGAGCGGGCTTAAACGCGGCGACAGGGTGTACGTCCACCCCAAAATGTATTGCGGACTGTGCTCGGCGTGCAAGTCGGGTCGGTTTCACAACTGCGAAAACTCGGGGCAGTTCGGCATTACCGCGAGCGGCTTCCTCCGCGACTTCGCCGTAATACGCACCGTTAATTGCACCAAACTCCCCGACCGCATATCCAATAACGAGGCTATTTTCCTCGACTATATCGCGCTCGCCGTCCAGACGCTATACACCATGGACGCAAAGAAGGGCGACTTCATAGCCGTTTCGGGAGCGACTACCCTCGGCATAATACTCGCGCAGGTCGCGCTGTACTATCAAGCGGTGCCCATACTCGTGGATCCAGACCGCAAGGGATTGGAGCTTGCACGGAGCTTCGGGATATATTACACCGTCGACTCGAGCACGGAGGACGCCGAAAAGCGTATATTCCACCTCACGGGCGGGAAAATGGCAAAGCATGCGGCGCACCTCGTGGGCGGCGGCGTTCCGCTCAAACAGAGCGCGGGCTTTGTCGGCGCAAACGGCAGGTTCATACTCCTCGGTCGGTTCGTCAGCCGCGAGGACGTCAGCTTCCCCATCGCGCATATTATGAATAATAATATCTCCGTCATCGGCGTTACCGACGGTGCAAAGAACACACAGGTCGCCGTCAATATGTTGGCTAATAAGGCTGTCTCCGTCCTCCCCTTTATCGAGAAAACCGTCGGCTATGAGGATATTCCCAAAGTCTTTGCGGAAAATGCGGATAAGGCCCCGTCGGCGTATAAGACAATGATCAAATTCGATTAACACGGAATGCGCGGCGCATAGCACCGCTGGAGCTTCGGAGCGAAAAAAAGGTTTTTGTTTTATATAACAATCCCCGATAATAAATAATTACTATGCGGGTGACAAGCAAGACAATCCCCTCAGGCGGACTTCGTCCGCCAGCCCCCCTCGACTTCGGGCGGCCACACGGGACTGTTACGCTCGAAGCAAGAACCAACACCCTCTGTAATGATATAAAGTGACATTTCCCCGAACAATCGGAAGCAAATGTGGCCGCCCCAATGATTGAAGAGCGCGAGAAGTTAGGAACAAGTTGTGGGCCGCCCGAAGTCGAGGGGGGCTGTCACGCCAACGGCGTGACTGAGGGGATTGTCATATAAACAACATACGTTAAGTAACATATCCCCCGATAAGCAAAAATCGTTAATCAAAACTACCCTACAGAAAAGGCACTCGGTGCAAAGTTGCACCGAGTGTCTAAATGTTTAATTTGTCCTTTTGCACAGCCTATACCGAACCAACCCGAGAGCGGCGGAGAGGTATTGTGTGAATCACCTACACCTTAAACCAATTTTCATTAGCATTTGCCAAATACCCTGCGGCGGTAGACGGGGTACTTAAAACTCCGTCATCGAACGGCGTTGATTTCGATGGATCGAAGGTACTGCCGTGCGCCCAGCCTACGGGGTCGGCAAAGTACGCGCTTGAGAGGTTGACGCAATTTTGGAAGGCGTAAGCGGCGATATATGTCACGCCCAAGGGGATAGTCACGGACGAAATCGCGGTGCCGCTGAACGCGAAGGACTGTATCTCGGTTAACGCGCCGTCCTCGGCTATCTCCGCGCTTCCCAGCGCCGAGCATCGCGAGAATGCGCTCTCCCCGATGGTTTCGAGGCTCTTGGGCAGGGTAATCGCCGTCAGTCCGCTGCCGTAGAAGGCTCGCTTCCCGATATCGACCAGAACGCTACCGCTCTCGAACTCCACTTCGGCGAGGTTCTCGCACCCGTAAAACGTCTCTTCCTCTATTGATGTTAACCCCCGCGGCAGGGTTATCGAGTTCAGCCCGCTGTCCGCAAAAGCACGAACGCCGAGCCTTTCGAGTTTACTTCCCGCCCCGAAATCGACGGAAACCAGCCTCGCGCACCCGCCGAACGCCTCTTCGCCGACGGAGACCGGCCCGCTCGGGAAAACGACCGAAGTCACGCCGCTCCCGAAAAACGCCTTGTCGCCCACGTTGCTGAGCACGCTCCCGTCCTCGAACGCCACTTCGCCGAGGTCGTTGCACCCGCGGAAAGTTTCCCTCTCTATCGCCGTTACTCCCCGCGGCAGGGTTATCGACTTCAGCCCACTATTCTTGAACGCGCTGTCGCCTATGCTGTCGAGCTTACTACCCGTGCCGAAAGTAACTCCGACGAGGTTGCCGCAACCGCCGAACGCCCACCGCCCTATCGAGGTCATACTGCTCGGCAGGTCAATCGAAGTCAGCGCCGCGCAACCGTTGAACGCACTGTCGCCGACGGAGGATATTTCGCCGTCGAAGGTCACGCTTTGCAAGTTCGCGCACCCGTCGAATGTGGACTCGCCTATCTCATGCACGCCCGAGGGAATGCGCACCGACCCGATCCCGCAGTCAGCAAAGGCGTATGCGCCGATATGTTCCGCCGCGCTCTCGGCGCCGAACTCCACCGTCGCCAGCGGACAGCCGTCGAAAGCGTGATCCCCGACGCTTATCACGCCGCTCGGGATAGCCGCCCGAGCAAGCTTGCCTCCGCTGAATGCGCTGTTGCCGATGTAACGCAACTCGGGGTTAAGCGTTATCTCCGCAAAACCCGAACGGGAGAGCGCGTAGTCGGCTATGCCCGCCGTGCCGCTCATAACCGTCGGAGAATCGGGCACGTCGGCGGTGCGACCGACCAACCACTGCCCGAGATAGCGCAACCCGTCCGCCTCGGTGTATTCCAGCTCCTCGCAATTGGTGAATACGGAGCGGCCGATGGAAACCACCGACGAAGGTATGTCTATCGTCCTCGCCTCACCGCAGTTCCAGAATGCATAGTCGTATATCCCGTAGTTCCCGCCGCCGAGCGTTGTCGGCAGGGTCAGCTCGTCGCTCTCCCCGCGATAGCTGAGCAGGTAGGGCATGTCGCCGTCCATATCTATATAGGTATAAAGCCCGTCCTCCGTGACATTGATGATACTTTCCTCCGCCGAAGTGTGTACGACCTTGGCATAGAATCCAAGCATGGAGGAGGACGAAACGCCCGCGCGAACGGTTATATCCGAATAGTTATACACTTCGACGAGCTTGTCACACTCGTAGAAGGCGTAATTGCCGATGTCCGTAACGCCCTCGGGGATAGTTACGGAAAGAAGGCTGGTGCAATCATTGAAGGCACGATCAATAGTGTTAGGGATTTTTGCTTCCCTTTGGTTTGGCGGCATAACCGTAGCTATGCCGCTAAACTCTTT
>CANPYH010000056.1 GCA_947588325.1 uncultured Clostridia bacterium | reverse complement strand
AGCCGCCTACTATGCGGGGGCGGACATACACTCCTCCGTCGCCTGCGAGCTGTTCGGCGTATCCGACCCCGACGAGCACCAGCGCCGCGTTGCCAAGACTGTCAACTTCGGCATAATATACGGCATGAGCGCCTTCGGACTGTCCGAGCGTTTAGGCATACCGCCCAAGGACGCAAAGGAGTATATCAACAAATACTTCGACCGCTTCCCGCGCGTCAAGAAGTATATAGACGACACCGTCGAGTTCGCACGTAAAACGGGCTATGCGGAAAGCCTTTTCGGGCGGCGACGCATAATTCCCGAGCTTCGTTCCGCAAATTACCAGCAACGCTCATTCGGCGAGCGTGCGGCAATGAATATGCCCTTGCAGTCCACCGCCGCCGACATAATCAAGATAGCCATGCTCAAAGTGGACGCGGCTCTGAAAAAGACTTCGGCAAAACTCATTCTTCAGGTCCACGACGAGTTAATCGCCGACGTTCCCGAAGCCGAAGCCTCCTCCGTCGCCGAGATCCTCCGCTACGAGATGGAACATGCGGTATCTTTATCTGTTCCTTTAACTGTACAAGTGGGCATAGGAGATAATTGGCTACAATGCAAGTAAGTGTACTGCTCCCAAATGCAATGATTGATTTGAAGTAAAAAGCCCAACTTTTTGTGTAGCGAACAAGACAATCCCCTCAGTCGTCCCTACGGGACGCCAGCCCCCTCGACTTCGGGCGGCCCACCTGCTACCCGAGTTTCGGGCGCATAACCAACAATCTTGTAATGCTACTTACAATAAAAATAAAAAATATTTTAAGTTTTTTGAAAAAGGGGGTGCAGGGGGGAATGCCTTTTTTGCAAAAAAGGCATTCCCCCCTGCGGAACACACTTGTTCAATAAAATAAAAATAGAACCGCATATTAAGGATTTACCCGAGAAGCCGGGCGTATACATTATGAAAGACGCGCGCGGCAACATTATCTATGTCGGGAAAGCGGTGATATTAAAGCGCAGAGTAACGCAATACTTCCGCAACTCGCCCAAGCCCGAAAAGGTACAGGCGATGGTGGACAATGTCGACGACTTCGAGTATGTTGTGACATTGACGGAAGCGGACGCGCTGGTGCTTGAAGCGACGCTAATAAAGAAGCACATGCCGCGGTATAACATCCTGCTCAAGGACGACAAGGGTCAGGGCACATATATCCGCATGGACATGAAAGAGAAGTATCCCAATGTCGAGATAACGCGGAGGATCAGGAAGGACGGGGCGAAATACTTCGGACCGTACGGCGGCGGGCTGTCGGCAAAAGCCATTTTGCGGGTTATCAAGACGGTGTATGGGGTAAGGACTTGCGCGGGCAAGAAGTTCGCGAAGAGGGAATGCCTCGATTGGCACATAGGTCTGTGCCTCGCGCCCTGCACCGAACGAACGACGGAAAGCGAGTACAGAAAGGCGGTTAAGGGCGTCGCGGAGTTCCTGAACGGGCATACGGCGCAGGCGGAAGCGGTTATAACAGAGAAAATGCGTAAAGCGGCGGAAGCGGAGGACTATGAACGCGCAATCGAGTTACGGGATCTGCTGACGGTGTTGGGACGGCTGGACGAGCGCACGCTTGCCGACCTGTCAATAAAGGACGCCGACTTTTTCGCCTATGTCACCGACGGGATACGGAGCGCGGTCAGCGTCATGCCCGTGCGCGGGAACAAGCTATTCCCGAACGGCAACTATCCCTCGGCGGACGCCTCACTCGGCGCCGACGCGCTGACTTCCTTTCTCATGCAATACTACGGTGAGCACCCCGTACCGAGCGAGATATACGTCAACCTCGAGGACGTGGACGCGGAGGTATTAAGCCGCTGTCTGTCCGACATAAAAGGCGGTATGGTGCGGGTTAAAGTGCCGCAAAGGGGACAGAAACGCGACCTCATAAAGACGGCGGAAGAGAACGCCCGCGAGTGCATAGAAAAGACGGCGGACAGGGAGCTCAGGCTTCGCGAACAGACCTTCGGCGCATGCGAAATGCTGTGTAAGAGGCTGGGGTTGAAGAACGCGCGGAGAATCGAGTGCTACGATATCTCGCACATATCGGGCACGGATAAGGTCGCAAGCGGCGTATGCTTTATCGACGGGAGCAAAGCGGCGAGCGAGTACAGAAGGTATAAGATCAAGACGGTCGAGGGTAACGACGACTTCCATTGCATGGCGGAGGTGCTCACCCGCCGCCTCGAACGCGCCGCGCAGGGCGACGCCAAGTTCGCCGAACTGCCCGACCTCATAGTCATAGACGGCGGTAAAGGTCAGCTCCACGCCGCTTATAAGGTCATGAAAGAGGCGGGGTTCGATATCCCCATGGTCGGGCTTGCCAAGCGCGAAGAGGAGATATTCACAACCACATCCCCCGAGGCGGTCATACTCTCCCGCGACAGCGCCGCGCTTAAACTCCTCCAGCGCGTCCGCGACGAGGCGCACCGCTTTGCAATCACTTATCACCGCAACACCCGCATGAAGAGGATAGGCACCGAGCTTACCAAAATACCCGGCGTGGGCGAGAAAAAGAGCAAACTCCTGCTCAAAGCGTACGGGTCGGTCGCGCGGATCAAGGAACTTCCCCTCGAGGCGCTGGAGTCCACCGCGGGCATGGATAAGCCCACCGCCCTTGCCGTTTACAGATACTTCCACGGCGAGGATTAGATAATTATTAAGCATGGGCATAACTGAAACACGCACGCAAGGGCGCAATAGCGGCGCGCATAAGCGAACAGCGAAGGACGAAACATGAAATACAGACTGGTCTTTTCAGATTTTGACGACACACTCTCACTTCCCGACGGCAGCATAAGCGAGCGGACGAAGCGGGCTATTTCCGCATACCGCGCGGCGGGCGGGACCTTCGTCATATGTACGGGAAGGAGCTACCCGAGCATAAAGAAACTGCTCCCCAAAATCTACGGCGAGGAAAAACCGAATGTGCCCGTGATATGCTATCAGGGCGGGCTTACGGCGGACGCCGAGGGCAAAGTACTCCGCCGCGTGCCCATGGAACGGCGGGGGATAATCGCGCTTGCCGAGGAGCTGGAGAAGAGGCGGATTATCTGCCAGACCTATTCGGGGGAGCACATGTTCTGTTCGCGCATGACCAATGAGGCGCGGCAATACTCGGTCATAACCGATTGCGAGTATGAGATAGTGGGCGACCTCACGGCGTATATGCGGGGGTACGGCGGCGACTTTGACAAACTGCTCATGATAGAAACGCCCGAGCGCATACGCGAGCTGTACGAGGAGTTTACGGCGCGAGCGGGCGACTATCCCGACTTTAAGTTCGTGTTCTCCCGCCCCATATACCTCGAAGCCATACCCAAAAACTCGGGCAAGGACAGCGCGTTGAAATTCCTTGCGGACAGGCTCGGCGTACATATATCTGACACGGCGGCGTTCGGGGACAGCAATAACGACGTGGATATGCTGAAAGCGGCGGGGCTGGGCGTAGCGATCGGTAATGCGCGCGAGGAGTGCAAGCGGGTGGCGGACGTCGTTGCACCCCCTAACACCGAGGACGGCGTGGCGCAAATGCTGGAAAGTTTCATAAGCGGTTAATTGGTGAGCTATTTGGCGCTCGTTAAGCGTTAAGCGCGCACCACTCGCCCGCGCGAAGCATAAATATGTTACAAGGCGTATGGGACATATTTTACTTGAAATATCGCGCGGAAGGGAGTATAATATATGAACCGCCGAATGTCGGAATTTACGACGGTAGGCGTGGGCGGCGAGGCGGATATCGAGATAGTTCGGGAGGCAACCTCGCTTAAGTTCCGCGGCGAAACGGTGATCGGCAGAGGGAGCAAAATCCTCGTCTCGGACGGCGGGATAAGCGGTCGCGTGCTCGTAATGCGGTGCGATAAAGTCTCGGTGCGAGGCACGTTTATAACGGCGGAAAGCGGCATTGCCCTCCCGCGGCTGTCACGGATAGCGGCGGAGTGCGGACTGAGCGGGCTGGAATGGGCTTGCGGGATCCCCGGAAGTTTGGGCGGCGCGGTGGTTATGAATGCGGGTGCGTTCGGCGGGGAGCTGTCCGACCTGCTGGTCAGCGCGGAGGTGCTGACGGAAAGCGGGGTAGTGACCGTGACCGCGGATATGCTCCGACCGCAGTACCGACGAACGGTAGGACTGCCCCGCGGAGTAATACTCTCCGCCACCATCGCACTTACAGAGGGGGATAGGAGGAAAATAGCCGAGCGTATGCGCTGTTTTGCGGAAAGGCGGGCGGCGACTCAGCCTGTCGGGCGCACATTCGGCAGTACATTCCGTCGGGTCGGCGGCGTGAGCGCGGGATATTACATCGAAAGAGCGGGGCTTAAAGGTTATGCCGTAGGCGGCGCAAGGATAAGCGATAAGCATGCCAACTTCATTATTAACGAGGGCGGCAGCGCTGCGGACATACGCTCGCTGATAGAGATAGCGAAGGAGAAGGTTCGGGCGGAGTTCGGCGTAACGCTGACCGAGGAGGTCATATATTTGGGGGAATTTGCATGATTTTCGGCGATTATCACACTCATACGACATACAGTCACGGCAAAGGCAGTGTGGAGGACAACGTCCGCGCGGCTATCTCCGTCGGGCTGAAAGAGATTGCGATAACCGACCATGGGCTTAACCACCGCTCGCACGGAGTTAAGCGCAAGGCCTTCCCGCGCTTTCTCGAAGAGGTCGCCGCACTCCGCGCCAAATACCCCGAGATAAGGATATACGCGGGCATGGAGGCTAACTTCCTCTCCCCGCGCGGCGAGATAGACTCCGCTCCCGTGGCGGATAAGCTCGAAGTCTCGATATGCGGCTATCATAAGTTTGTCAAGCCGTTGCGGTTCGGGGATAACTTCTCCTTTTTCGCCCGCAACCTGCTGACTAAAAACTCCAAAAAAATGCTCGTCCGCAATACCGACGCTTACGTCAACGCCATAACTACCAACGAGATCGACATTATCTCCCACCCCATGCACGACTGCAAAATCGACCTTGCCGAAGTGGGCAGGGCGGCGGCGGAATACGGGACGTATATGGAGCTGAACGGCAAGCACCGCGACATGACGGCGGACGACCTCGTTATGCTCGCCTCTCTCGGGTGTAAGTTCATTATGGACAGCGACGCGCATACGCCAGACCGCGTTGGCGACGTTGCCTGCCAGATAGAGGCGGTCAAAGAGGCGGGACTGCCCTTCGACCTTATCGTCAATTGGGACAAGCTCCCGATTTTCAAGCACATAAGCCGATGAAAAGCAGAGCCGAAACGTTAAGCAGGCAGGCAAAAGAGCAGCTTGCCGCAATAACCCCGAGCAGCCGCAGAGAGGCGCTTGCCGAGTTTTCGGCGATAGTGCAGGCGGCGGGCAGCGTCAATCTCTCGGGCGGGGAAATGACGGTGAGCGTGGTGACGGATAACGAGTATATGCCCGCTCTCCTTGCTCGGCTGTCACTCACGGTTATGTTCGCGCCCCCTCGCGTTACCTTTGCAAAGCACATAACGCTGACCTTCGAACGGGGGAAAGAACTCCTCGTTCTGCTCGGGATATTTACCGACGGCGCGGGTGGGTTCCGCCGCGTAGACGGGATAGCGGAGGGACTGGTCAGGCGGGACTCTGACAAGCGGGCTTATGCGCGCGGAGCCTTCCTCGGCTCGGGATTTCTCTCGGCTGGGAAGAATAACCACATGGAAATGTCTTTCAGCGGGGAGAAGTTAAGAGGCGACGTTGCGGCGCTTTTCGCTTCGGCGGATATACCCGCGCGGCAGGGCGTTCGTAACGGCAAATATACCGTCTACTTCAAGAGCAAAGAAAAGATATGCGACGCGCTGACATTCATGGGAGCGAGCAAGGCGGCGCTCGACCTGCAGGAAGAGATGGTCGTTTCGTCGCTGGAAAAGAGAGCCACGGCGCAACAGAACTGCGACGTCGCCAACATCGACAGGGCGATATCGGCTTCGGCAAAGCAGATCGAGGCGATAAACGCGCTGGATAGGGCGACGGGGCTGGAAACGTTGGACGAGCGGCTTCGCACCACCGCCCTTCTTCGCCTCGCATACCCCGAAGCGAACATGAGCGAGCTTGCCGAGACGCTCGGAGTGAGCAAGTCCTGCGTCAAGCACAGATTGGAAAAGCTGGCTGCGCTCGCGGCGCATTACACAGATAAAAAGGAGTGAACATGTCCAAACCTTTCGTACACCTTCACCTTCATACCGAATATTCGCTGCTGGACGGCGCGACGAGGATAAACAAGATATTCGCGCGCTGCGCCGAGTTGGGTCAGCCCGCCGTCGCCATTACCGACCACGGCAATATGTACGGCGCAATGTCCTTTTACAAAGCCGCCGCGGACTTCAATAAAAAGAGCGACTTCAAAGTCAAGCCCATAATCGGCTGCGAGGTATACACCGCGCCCGACATGCACGTTCACTCCACGCCCCCGGGGCAGAAGAAGCCCAAGGCTAACCACCTCATACTCCTTTGCAAGAACGAGACGGGTTATCACAACCTCATCAAGCTCGTCTCTCTCGGCTTCACCGAAGGATTATACTACAAACCGCGCATAGACTTCGACCTGCTCTCCAAACACAGCGAGGGGCTGATCTGCCTCTCCGCCTGCATAGCGGGGGAGCTGCCGCAAGCCATACTCGCGGGGAATATGGAGGAGGCGGACCGCGTAGTCAAGCGGTTCAAAGCCCTCTTCGGCGACGACTATTATATAGAAATACAGGACCATAATCTTCGCTCGCAAAAGACCGTTTTGCCCTATCTCGTCAACATAGCTCGGGAGAACGGCGTTAAAATCGTCGCCACCAACGACGTGCACTACCTCCGCAAAGAGGACAGTTACACCCAAAAGGTGCTGCAATGTATAGCCTTCGGCGACCACCTCTCCGTGCAGGACGACAAAGAGGTGAGCGAGAGCGAGGACGGCGTGGACGACGACTCCTACTTCCCCACCAACGAGTTCTACCTCAAAACCCGCGAGGAGATGGAGGCGGTGTTCCCAAGACTCACCGAAGCGCTGGACAACACCCTCGAGATAGCGGATAAAGTGGGCGACTGCAAGTCCTTTTTCACCCGCAAGATGTTATACCCCGTATACACCACCCCCGACGGGTCGAGCAGTGAGGAGTACCTGCACACTCTGCTCTGGGAGGGGCTGAAAAAGAAGTACGGCACCATTACCGAGGAGATTAAGAAGCGCGCCGACTACGAGTTCGACGTCGTTACCAAAATGGGCTTTGCCGACTACTTCCTCGTCGTGTGGGACTTTATCAACTACGCCGAGAGCCAGGGGATACCCGTCGGACCGGGCAGAGGCAGCGGCGCGGGCAGTATTATAGCATACGCTATAGGCATAACCAAGATCGAACCGCTGGGCTACGACCTCTTTTTCGAGCGTTTTCTCAACCCCGAGCGCGTCTCCAACCCCGACTTCGACATAGACTTTTGCGTGGCGCGGAGAGGCGAAGTCATAGACTACGTTCGTGCCAAGTACGGCGACGACCACGTTTCGCAAATATGCACATTCGGCACCATGAAGGCGAAGGCGGCGATTAAGGACGTCGGCCGCGTGCTTAACATACCTTTCCAGGACATGAACCGCATAACCAAGCTCATGCCCGACATGATGGGCAACCTCACGATCGAGCATTGCCTCGGTAAGAAGTTGGACAAGGACGGCACTAACCACGAAGTAACCGAACTGCGCGAGATATACGACACCGACGACACCCTTCGCCGCGTGCTGGACATCGCCATACAGATCGAGGGAATGCCGAGACAGACGGGGCTTCACGCCGCGGGAGTTATCATCTGCCGCGACCCCATAAGCGACCACGCTCCGCTCAATATGAACGGGCAGGGAATAGTCGCCTGCCAATACAACATGGTGCAGGTGGAGGAGCTCGGACTGCTCAAGATGGACTTCCTCGGACTTATGAACCTGACCGATATAAAGCAGGCAATAGACCTCGTCAAGCAGACGACGGGCAAGACTATCGACTTCTATCACATGGCGTACGACGACCCCGAAGTGTATAAGATGATAGGCGAGGGCGACACGCACGCGGTGTTCCAGCTCGAGGGCGGCGGCATGAAGAACTTCATGAAGGACTTAAAGCCCGACTGTATAGAGGATATAATCGCGGGTATATCCCTCTACCGCCCCGGTCCTATGCAATACATAGGAACATATGTACATAACAAGAAGCACCCCGAGGATATTAAGTACAAACACCCCGCTCTCGCCAAGATACTTGCGCCGACATACGGCGTAACCGTCTATCAGGAGCAGGTTATGAACATTTGCCGCGAGCTTGCGGGCTACTCCATGGGCGGCGCCGACTCCATTCGCCGCATGATGTCCAAAAAGAAGCACGAAGCCCTCGCCGCACAGCGCAAGACTTTCATACACGGCGGCACTTTCACCAACGAAAAGGGGGAGACCGTCCCCGTCTGCGGCGCGGTGGCTAACGGCATGAGCGAGAAGGACGCCGACGAGCTGTTCTCGGAGATGATGGACTTCGCCTCATACGCCTTCAATAAGTCGCACGCCGCGGCATATGCTTACGTCGCATACCAGACGGCGTATCTTAAGTGCCACCACCTCAAAGAGTTCATAGTCGCCGTACTTAACAACCGCATAGACAAGATTAACGAGATAACAAATTACCTGACCTACCTCAAACAAAAGCACGTCACCGTCCTGCCGCCCGACATAAACAAGTCGGTGGTCGGCTTCTCCGTCGAGGGGGATTGCGTGCGCATAGGCCTTGCCGCCGTCAAGGGCGTGGGCGAGGGGATTATGGAGCAGATAGTCGAGAACCGCCGCGAAAAGGGCGAGTACGCCGACTTATACGAGTTCTTGTCCCGCAACTACGTCAACAAGCTCAACTCCAAGATGATCGAGAGCCTTATATATTCGGGCGCATTCGACTGCTTCGGTAAGCCCCGCGCCGTGCTTATTCAGGCCTATCCCCTCCTCGTCGACAGGGTTGCTTCGGACAACAAGGCGACGATGAACGGGCAATATTACATGTTCGATATGTTCGGCGACGGCATAAAGGTGCAGGACGATTTCGTATATCCCGACGTCAAGGAGTTCAGCGAGCGCGAAAAACTCCGTCACGAAAAGGACGTTACGGGCGTGTATATATCCGGTCACCCTTTGCAGGGATACAGTGACAAACTCTCCGAGATGGAGTATAACACCCTCGATATAGCCTCGATTGCGACGGAAGATACGGAGTCGGAGGAGGGCGTCGTTGCCGAGACCAACGGGCTTAAAGACGGCTCCGTCGTCAAGCTCGGCGGTATGCTGGTCAGCGCGGGTAAGCGGTTTTCCAAGAACGGCAGGGAATTCGGCGCGGGCGTGCTCGAGGATCTCGTCGGCACGGTGGAACTCATGATTTCGCCGAGTACCTGGCCCAAGCTCAAGGGCGCGTTTGTGCCCGATTCGCTCGTGACGGTAACGGGTAAGGTCGCCGCGCCCGGAGATAAACCCCCGTCCGTGTGGGTTACGGCTATCGAGCAGTGGAAGGAGCGGTCGGAAAGGAAG
>CANPYH010000055.1 GCA_947588325.1 uncultured Clostridia bacterium | reverse complement strand
GTCCGTCCGACGGGATACGGTATATCGTGGACGACTGCAACAAGTTCGTCGCGCGGGAGCTTAAACGTGGCAGTCGCTACGACGCGGTGCTTATGGATCCCCCGTCATACGGCAGGGGACCGAACGGCGAGATGTGGAAGCTGGAAAACAGCGTCTGCGCTCTCGTGAAAAATGCGGCGCAACTTCTGTCCGATAAGCCCCTCTTCTTCCTCATAAACTCATACACGACGGGGCTTCAACCCACTGTGCTGGAAAATATCCTCAAAATAAACTTCGGCGGCGGCTCGGTATCCGCTTACGAATTGACATTGCCCACCGATGACCGCGCGCTCTCCCTTCCGTGCGGCTGTACGGGAATATGGAGGGCGTAATCGGTAACGCTGACATGCAGATGAAAGATAAGCTCACAGTATTATACGAAGATAACCAGGTCATAGTCGTGCTTAAACCGCAGGGCATTCCCAGCCAGGAGGACAACTCGGGCGACGAGGATATGCTGACTATTGTCAGAGAGCATATTCGCGAGAAGTACGCCAAAGAGGGTAACGTCTATCTCGGTCTCGTTCACCGCCTCGACCGTCCGACGGGCGGGGTTATGGTGTTCGCGCGGACGAGCAAGGCGGCGGCGCGGCTCACCGAGCAGATAAAAGAGGGGAGCATGGAGAAGAGGTACCTCGCCGTGCTGACGGAGAGACCCAACGAAAAGAAGGCTCGGCTCACTCACTACCTCATGAAAGACATGTCGAAGAATATCGTCAAAGTCGTACCCATGTCCACCGAAGGCGCGAAAAAAGCCGTGCTCGACTATAACGTAATCGAGGACGACGATAGCGGTCTGCACCTTGCGGATATAAGACTGCACACGGGCAGAAGTCACCAGATCCGCGTGCAGATGGCAACCGTCGGCGCACCGCTGTACGGCGACGTCAAATACGGCAAGGGACCGAAGGCTAACCTCGCGCTGTGGGCTTATGAACTTTCCTTCAAACACCCCACGCTTGATAAGGTTATGCGCTTTCGCGTTTATCCCCCCGCGACCAAGCCCTGGACGTACTTCAATATCGAACGCCACCTCGGGATAATTACCCCCAAGGATTGACGAGCAACAGACAGCTTAAAAGCCCGACGGACGCCGTCGGACTTTTTGTAAAAGCGGAGTGATTTGTAAAAGCGGAGTGAGGGTTATTTTTCTATCATAATATCCGAACTCAGCACGTCGGCAAACAGTTTGTGACTGTTATTGACGAAATCCTCTTTGGTGTAGGGCAGTTCGCCTTGCAGCCAGGCGAGGACGAGGTCGGTAAACCCGCCCGTGAAGAAGGTGGAGATGACGCGAAGGTCGTATTTTGTCTTGCGCCCCGCCGTAATTTTGAGCAGGAGCAGCTCGATTAGTTTCTCCGTACCCGAGCGGATAATCGCGCTTGCGAGGGAGTTGTTGCCGTTCACGATAGCGAGTATTATGTTCTTCCTCTCCACACAGGCGTCGAGAACGTCGGAGAAGAACGCCGTCAGCATATTGACGTCGTCGGCGTCCGCCGCGGTAATCTTTTCCAGACTGTTTCGGTAGATGTCGAAGGCAATGGTGCGCAGACAGTCGTCGATAAGCGCGTACTTGTCGGGGTAGTGCTTATAAAAGGTCATCTTATTTATCATCGCGCGGTCGCAAATCTCGCCGACGGTGATTTTTTCGAAGGGCTTTTCGTCCAAAAGCGACATAAGCCCGTTGCGCAAATCCCGCTTACTCTTTGTTACCCTGACGTCCTCTTTCATGATAATCACACTCTTTTCGATATTGATATTATTATCCGCACACAAGGCGAATTTTGTATTGCCCGATTGGATTGACAACATATATAAAATAACATAGAATAATACGGAAGTCAATAAAATATACGCCCATATGATTAAGCGTATGCAAATACGAGGAATAAACCGCATTTATGCACAAGATAGCCGAATTTATAATATCTCACAGAAAGCTGATATACCTGATATTCATTGTCCTCAGCGTGCTTTGCGGTTTAGGCATGACGCAGGTCAAAGTCGAATATTCCATAACGGCGTATCTTCCGCAGAACACGGACACGCGCAAGGCAATAGACATTATGGACGAGGAGTTCACGACATACGGCTCCGCGACTATGATGGTGCGCAACGTCTCACTCGAGGACGCATACAGCCTTGCGGATGAAATAAGGGACATAGACGGGGTTAAGGAACTGCCCTTCGAGAACACGCGGGATTACTATTCGCAGTCCTGCGCCTATTTTGCCGTTACCTTCGAGGGGGACGACGAGGACAAGAAGTCGATAGCCGCATATGACGAGGTGCTGCAAAAATTGGACGGATACGACGCCATGGTGTCCTCTCCGCTTGTGGATACATACGCCGACGACCTTCGCAAGGACGTCAATTTCGTGCTTATCCTTGCGGTGGCGGTCATAGTGCTCGTGCTCTGCCTGACCTGTAGGAGCCTTGCCGAAGTGCCTATTTTCCTTGTGGTGTTCGGCGTATCGGCGTTGCTTAACATGGGTACCAACTTCTTCCTCGGCACGATATCCTTTATCTCCAACTCCGTCTGCGTCATATTGCAACTTGCGCTGGCGATCGACTACTCCATCATACTGTCCAACCGCTTCGAGGAGGAGAAGGAGCAGAACGGGGGAAACGCGCGGGAAGCGATAGTAAACGCGCTGGCAAAGGCCGTTCCCGAGATAGCAAGCTCCTCGCTGACTACGATAGCGGGGCTTTTGGCGCTGACTACCATGACATTGCGCCTCGGCGCGGATTTAGGCATAGTACTTGCAAAGAGCATAGTGTGCAGCATGGTGACGGTGTTCTTCCTCATGCCCGGGCTGTTGCTGCTCTTTAACAAGGCGATTAACAAAACCACGCACCGAAGTCTTATACCCAAAGTCGCGTTCATAGGCAAGTTCGCCGTCAAAGCGCGGTATTTTATCCTGCCGCTGTTTATAGCGATAGCGGGGGTGTGTTGTTACTTCTCCTTCCGCACCGACTACGCCTATGACCGAAACGAGATAGACACTTCGCGCCCGACCGACGTAATGAAGGCGTCGGACGCCGTGACCGAGGTGTTCGGGTATAAAAATCAATTCGTCATTCTCGTTCCTCAGGGCGACTATGACGAGCAAAAGCACATTCTCGACATGGTGAGCGCGCACGACATGATAACGTCGGCGACGGGCATAGCCAACGTCGAAATAACGAGCGGGGGCATAACGCACACGCTAACCGACCGACTTAACTACAAAGAGTTTGCTCGGTTCATAGGCGCGGACGATAACACCGCGAGCACGATATACCGCGCATACGCCTCGCTCAGCAAAGACGATATTATGGACAGCCTTGCCGAAGTCGCGGTATTCGAGGCGGACAGGGATATATACAGAGTGTCACTGCTCGATATGTGCGACTGCGTATTCGACCACGACGACTTTGTGTACGCTTACATACACAGCTCGGGGGACGAGGACGCGCTGGACTCATACACCGATCTCCGCGATCAGGTTAAGGACGCCGAAGCTCAGCTTATAGGCGAGAACTACTCCCGCATGCTGTTTAATATCGGCGGCGACACCGAGAGCGAGGAGACCTTCGCGCTCATAAAGGAACTGCTTACCGAGGTCAAGAACTACTGTCCCGGCGCGATATTCGCGGGTAACTCCATGAGTGCGTACGACCTCAACGAGTCCTTCAGCCGCGACAACATAATGGTCAGCCTTATCACCGTCGCCTTCGTGTTCATAATACTCATGTTCACGTTCAGGTCCTGGGGACTGCCCATACTCCTCACGCTCACCATACAGAGCGCGATATTTATCAACTTTGCATTCTACTTCATAAGCGGAACCAACGTATTCTTCCTTATCTACCTGATAGTCAGCTCGATACAGATGGGCGCGACGATAGACTATGCGATAGTGCTTACCAACCGCTTCGAGGAGCTGAAAAAGACGATGGACAAAAAGTCCGCCGTGATAGAGGCGACGAGCGGCGCGATCCCGACCATACTCACATCGGGCACGATAATGGCGGCGGCGAGCTTCCTGATCGGCTTCGTCGTCAGCGACCCGCTCATATCCACAATGGGTATGTGCCTCGGTCGGGGCGTTATTATCTCCATACTCTGCGTGCTTATAGCCCTGCCCGCAATGCTGTACATATTCGATAAACCGTTAGGTAAGACGAAGTTCAAAAAGAAAGAACGGTCCTGGAGCGACAGGCGAAAGGAGAAGAAGGCAAAGAAACTCGCGCGGGAAGAGGCGCTCGACAGGCTTGCGGCAAGTTTGTCGCCCCCGAGCGAAAAAGCCCCGCCAAGCGACACGGACAGCGGCGGGGGAGCAGTAACTGATATAACGATAACGGAGAATGAAGAGTGGAACGACCCGAAGGGCGCGAGCGACGCGCCGAGCGGGGAAGGAGGCAGGCAATGAAAAAGTCGGTAATAAAAATCGGAATAATAGCGGCGGCGCTCTGCCTTGCCATTTTCGCCTCTGCCGTATATGCGGTGGGTGCGGAAGAACCCGAATATTACGTCTGTTTCAGCACGGAAAACTACGCCGTGAGAAATGCCAACCGAATGATAAAAACGGAAGAGGGATATATACTCGAGGACGTTTCGATATCATCCGCCACGGGCTTTTACGTTACGGACAATGCGGGAACGAGATACACCGCCGCGGATAACGACGACTTGCACACCTCCGAGGTCGGCACATACTCATACGACATACTCTTTGCTCCCGACGGAGTTATTCCCGATGGATGGGAGGAAACGGGTTGCCGCGTTTCCTACCGCTTCCACGTCCCCGCGAGCTATGAGGTCACGGTGGGCGGCGAGGCTATGCCCCTTGAGTATAACCCCTACTTCACCGACTATGACCTGTACTACATATCCTGCACATACATAGAGGGCGGGAGCGCGGTGACTTACGAGGAAGAGACGCACGACATATCGGCGAGCGGGTATTACCGCATACTGTTCACCCCCGGCGCACTTCGGCAGTCCGATACATACATGTTTAACGACAAGGGCGAGTACGGCAGCGGCGACGGCTATAACTACCGCTTATATATCGATGACGCGCCGAGGTATTACGTCGCGATAGCGGGGGGAGCCGAGGGCGAGAGCGAAGTGCGGATAAACGGCGAGCCGTCATACCTCCTCACCCGCGACGAGAGCGCGACGGCGACGATACGGTATAAGAGCAAGCCGCTCTTCGTGGGCGAGCGCGACAGTCTGGTTAAGTACCGCATATACGAAGAAACGCCGTCGGGTTACCGCATGATAGACGACGACAACGACAGCGAGACGGAGATATCCGACATGATAGTCGGCGACGTGGGCTGGTATACCGTCAGCTTCACCGACGGCGGCTCGGTGTTCGCGGTGGGTACGGAGTACGACGAGCGCGACTTCGGCGGCTACTATGCGGCGGGCGAGTTCGATAACTATTGTTATACCGAGGACGGCGGGCTTGATCTCGACGGCAAATACCTCTTCACCGAGGTGGAATTCGGCGACGACGACTACACCGAGGACTATCGGCAATACATACTTTATATCGACGTGACCAAAGAAGAGGCGGACGGCGGCGCGGAGTTGTATATAACCGACGGCGAGCGGAAGTATAAGGACGGCGTTTCGTATATCCGTCTCAACGCGGCAGGTAGGTATAAATTCCTCTTCTCCGACGAGCACGACTACGGACGGGGACGGAACTACCGTTTCACCCTCGAGGATGGGAGCAAGACGGAGACCGAGGTGGTGATATCCACGGCGGAGGAGTATAACGCTTTCGCGGCGGAGTGCAATCGGTCGGCGGACTACTCGGCGGATAAGACGGTATATATAAAGAACGACATAGACTTCGCGGGTAAGACGGTTACGGCAATATCGAGTTTCGGCGGGAAGATAGAGGGCGGCTATCACACCCTTAAAAATATCACCCTTTCTTCGGATACGGACAGAGCGGGGCTTATAGAGCTACTCACCAAGAACGGCTCGATCAAGCGGCTTAATGTCGAGATAACGATTTCCGCGAAGGACGCCCAATACGTGGGAACGGTGTGCGAGAACTACGGGCTTATCGACGAAGTGACCGTGGGCGGCAGCGTCACGGGCGGTCGGTACGTCGGCGGCATAGTCGGGTATAACGGCTATGCGCAGGCGGGCAGCGGCGACGTCGTTTCGGACTCGGATAACGCCTACGTTATCGGCAAAATCAGGGACAGCGTCAATAACGCGGTTGTTCGCGGCAAAGTGTACGCGGGCGGCATAGTCGGGTATAACGGCGGAGAGGTCGAGGGGGCAACGAACAACGGCAGGATAAACTCCTCCGCATTCTCCTCGTCCGACGTAATACTCGGCGTCGGCGGTATATGCGGCTTCTCATACGGCAAAGTGACAAGTTCGCTCAACCTCGCTTCGGTGGGCGGCGACTTCGGTCAGGGGATCGGCGGCATATGCGGCATATCCACGGGCGAAGTGTATTTTTCCACCAACTCGGCGGCGGTCGAGGGTTATAGGTATGTCGGCGGCATAGTCGGGTTCTACGGCAACGACAGCAGTGGCAACGGCAGCGGTGATACGGGCATATTCGGCGACGCGTCGGGCGGTACCACCGCCGAGCCCATGGGCAGGAACAGGATATTACTATACAACATAAATCTCGGCGCAGTGACGTCGGAAAGCTATGTCGGCGGCATAATCGGCTATGCGCAGACGGCGGATCTCACCGTCAGGGCTTGCGCGTCGGAGGGCGACGTGTCGGCGACGGCAGGGTCATATGCGGGCGGCGTGTGCGGCTATGCGGCTTCGATCATCGAGAGTTGTCTCGGGCTGGGACGCGTGTCGGCGGAGGGGCTTAACGGCGGGTTATACGTCGGCGGCGTGTGCGGATACGGCGAGAATATCAGGTATTGCATGTCGTCGGCGGCGGTCGAGGGTTCGGACGTCGTGGGCGGTATATGCGGGGATCATGCGGGAACGCTGGTCGGCTCATATTCCAACGCGCTCCTGACCGTTTCGGAAGAGGCGGAGCATATCGGCGGGATATGCGGGCGCTCTTCGGCTTATGACCATGCTTCGGACAGCTTCACGGCGGTGTCGTATAACTACTTCATAGGCGAGGACATAGGCGGTATCGACGGCGTGACTTACGGCGGCGGATACGATGACGCGGCGCGTCGGATAACGGCGGAAGAGCTTTCGTCGGTGGGCGCGCTCTCCCCGTCGCTCGGAGCGGGCTTCGACGCCGAGTATTGGCTTGGCGGCATAATTGAGCCGAGTTATCCCGTCTCCCGCGCCTTCGAAGAGGCTGTGGACGGCGAGGTGTTCGGAGACAGCGCGCGTTACGACGCACTGTTTGCGGAGTACGCCGAGCGGCTGTCCGCAATAGCGGAGGGGGGCGCACGGGTGAGCTGCATAGTCGTGTTCAAGGAATGGAACCCCGATAACGGCGACCTCTACGACCCCGATATTCAGTACGATAATTTCGAGACCGTCTCCGCGGTGCGCTGCTTCGGCGGCGACGCAACGGACCCGCCCGCCTTCGTCTATGCGAAGGAAGAGGAGGGCAGATGGATTACGCACGGGGATAAAGCCGACTATTTCGCCTCGTATAGCGTGGGCGAGGTGACGGGTAACACCGTTATATACGCCGAATACGACGAGGTGCATACCACGCTCTCGGCGGGCGACGCGCTCATAGAGGGGCGGTTCGGCTCGAACGCCAAAGCCGAGCTGATTACCGTCGGCAAATACTACGCCGTGAATATAACGGGGGAGGAGGTTGGCGAAGTAACGCTTAAATTCCGCGTGGGCAAAAACGCCGATAAGTATAAGCTCTTCGTCGTTACCGACGGCGCGGAGAAAGAAGTTTCGGCAACCGTTGTCGGCGACTGTCTCTCCTTTAAGTACACCCCAGGCGCACTCTTCCGCACAGAACAGATTGTCGGCGGCTTACCCGCCTGGGCAATAGGTCTGATTTTCGGGCTTGTCGGCGCGGCTGTTGTGGGAATGGCATGGCTGATAGTATTCCTTTGCAAACGCGCGAAAAAACGCAGCAAATCAAAGTAATTCTGAATAACAGGTAAAACATAAGGGCACGCTTGTCATATCGGCGTGCCTTTACGTATTGAAGATAAATATAGGTATAAGTTTTAATTTTTTCGGGAAACTTGTCAAAATCCCTTGACACGAGGGGGGGGGGTAAGTGTTATTATAAAGAGGAAATGTGCGAAAAAAATCGCACGACTACAAGGAGGAAATGATGAAAGCAAAGAAGTTAATTGCCGTGCTTGTCACGGCTGTGCTCGGTATTTGCATGCTCGCGGGAGTGTTCGCTCTCACCGCCTGCGGAGATCCGAGCTGGAAGGTGTCGGAGGACGGCTCCGTCACGGCAACATTGGTCAAGGAAGGCAGCGGATACAAGCTGTCCGTCGAAGGCAGCGGCGCGGTCTCCGTTACGGGCAAAGCGCCTTGGACTAAATATGCCGACAAGATCCACTCGATAATCATCAAAGAGGGCGTTACCGCGATCGGCGACAACGCGTTCTCCACGGTAAAAGCCGATTACGCCGTACTGCCCAATTCCGTGAGAACGGTGGGCGCGAACGTATTCGGCGACGGCACAAAGATATTCGCCACCTCGGAAGATACGACATATAATGGGGAGTACGAAGAAATTTATGCGTACAGCGAAGAAGTACCCGCGACCAACGACAGATATTGGCAGAGCGACAAGTCCAAACAGAATATATTCGACTTCAATAACCCCGACGAACTGTTCGAGGCAGAGGGCAAGTATTGGCACTACGGCGATAACGGCGCGGCTTCCTGGGATAAAATCAACGTGCTGTTTATCGGCAACAGCTTTACCTACCGCAACGGCATATCCGATCCGACCACCGGCGTAGCGGGAATATTCGACAATATCGCAACCGGCCTCGGACAGCGGGTCGAGACTTATATGATCACAGGTCCGGGTTGGCACATCGCCGACCATGCAAAGGCGACGGATACTTGCGGAAAGCAGGTGGATAACTTGCTCCGCGCACGTCAATTCGACTATATCGTCTTGCAGGAGCATAGCACCAACCCGCTGGAAAAATACGACAATTTCCTCGGCGGCGTCAAGGCGTTCAAGGAAAAGATCGAAGAAACGCAGGAAAATGCGCACGTCTATCTCTATGAGACCTGGGGTTCGCCCCATTCAGCTCCCTCATTCGGCGGGACTGTTCCGATAATGGAGCGCAGATTGCGTGAGAAATACACGAGCGCGGGCGAGGAATGCGGCTTCGACGTGTCTTACATAGGCAAGGCGTTCACCGATATCTATCTTCACAACGACAGTATATATCTTTGGGATACCGACAACCGCCATCAGGGTTATTCGGGCGCGTATTTAAGCGCCTGCGTGCATGCCGCCTCTATGCTCGGACTTGACGTCAGAGACACGGAGTTCGAGGTCGAAGAGCAATACGCCAACAGCGCACCCGCCAAAAAGCTCACCTCGGAGGACTACGCCGCTCTCCGCGAATCGGCTTATAACGTCGTGAACGACAGCGAGTATAATGTGGACACGGACTTAACGGAAGCGC
>CANPYH010000054.1 GCA_947588325.1 uncultured Clostridia bacterium | reverse complement strand
AAAGCGGTGCCTGCGTCAGCGTTATGTCGCCGCAAGGCTCCGCGCCATCCTCATATCCCGTTATTTCTATATCCGCGCCCATGGCTTTGAGCACGTCGATTATTCCCGTGCGCGTGGGGTTGAGCCCGACCCGCTTGACCGTCACTCTGCCCCCTTTCACCACTGCCGCCGCGCCGAGCAGGAAGGCCGCCGAGGATATGTCACCCGGCACACGAACGTCGGTAGCGGTGAGTTCGCTTCGGCGGACGATGGCCGTCAGCCCCTCGGTGCGTATGTCCGCGCCCATGGCTTTGAGCATCAGCTCGGTGTGGTTACGCGACAGCACGGGCTCGGTCACTCTTGTCTCGCCATCCGCGTGCAGTCCTGCAAGGAGCAACGCGCTCTTTACCTGTGCGCTCGCAACGGGCATGTCGTATGATATTCCGCGGAGACGCGCGGGGCTTATTCTTATCGGCGCTTTGCCATCCGTCGCCGTCACGTTCGCGCCCATAAGCGAAAGGGGCTGTGTTACGCGGAGCATAGGTCTCGAGCGCAGGCTGTCGTCGCCGTCTATGACCGCGTTGACGTTCATTCCCGCGAGAAGACCGGTCATGAGTCTGGTCGTAGTGCCCGAATTGCCCGCGTCCAAAACGGCGTCGCGGAACTTGGGTGCGCCCGTAACCCTGACTGTGCTGCCGTCCACCTCGATCTTTGCGCCGAGCGCCGTCATGCACGATATGGTCGAGCGGCAATCACCGCCGAGAAGTGCGTTGGTAACCGTCGCCGAGCCGTGCGCGAAGGAATTAAACATTATCGCACGGTGGGTTATGCTCTTGTCCGCCGCCGTCTCGAGAGTGCGGTCGAAGGAGGTTAAAGGCTTGACAAACACTTTTCCAATCTCTCCGTAAATTCTTTTGGAGTAAGCGAAATCTCTTCCACCTCTCCGCCGCCCGTGGGCAACATTATGACGATATTGCCGTCGATGTTCTTCTTATCCGCTTTTGCTATGTCCGCTATCTCCTTCGCCGAAACCTTGGGAAAGGGATTGCGGCAGACCTGCCTTGCCATTCCCGTCGCTTCTTCATAGAACTTAACGGGAACGCGCTCTTTAAGCATAGTCATCTCGGCTATTATCCCGAGCGCGACATACTCGCCGTGAGAGAGGCGGAAAATATCCGCTTTCTCCACCGCATGTCCGACGGTGTGACCGACGTTGAGCCGCTTGCGAAGCCCGCTCTCTTTGAAGTCGGCTTCCACCACGCTCTCTTTATAGCGCACGGACTTCTCTATCAACCGCTCCGTCACCTCGTCGTCGCCGTCAATAAGGTCTTGCAGGTGATCCCGCGTATCCTCGAATATATCGGCGCCGAGCAGTGCGTGTTTAACCATTTCTCCGCACCCGCACAGCCACTCGCGGTCGGGCAGAGTGTCCAGCCACTCGGAGCAGATAAGCACTCTCTCGGGCAGGTGGAAGGCGCCCGCAACGTTCTTGTATCCCTTGACGTCCACGCCCGTTTTGCCGCCTATCCCGCTGTCTACCATGGCGAGAAGGGTGGTGGGTACGTTTATCCACTTAACCCCGCGCATAAAGCAAGCCGCCGCGAAGCCCGCGGTATCGCCCACTACCCCGCCGCCGACGGCAATTACCGTCGTCTTGCGGTTGCACCCGCGCTTAACCATGTCCGCGACAATATTAGCAACGGTGTCGAGATTTTTGTTAGCCTCGCCCGCCTTCATGGTAAAATGGCGCACGCCCCCAAACACAAAGGGATATAACTTCTCCACATTCGTGTCGGTGACGGCGTATACGTTATCACCCTCGAGAGCGGCGATAATCTCTCTGTCTCCAACCATTTCAGCCGCGCGCATTGCGTTTTCTCCTGTCAACTCTCTCTTTCAGCTCGCCTATCGTATCGCCGCCGAAAGTCTTTA
The DNA here is from genome assembly GCA_947588325.1 of uncultured Clostridia bacterium. Lineage (GTDB taxonomy): Bacteria > Bacillota > Clostridia > Christensenellales > Pumilibacteraceae > Protoclostridium. The sequence continues at coordinate 7,733 of CANPYH010000054.1, read as the reverse complement.
ACATCTCGTCTAAAATAGCGAACGCCGCGACGTTACCCGCGACCACCGCAGCCGCCTCGACGGCGCAGCAATCGCTCCTCTCGCTCGCCGCCTTCACCGCCTCGCCCGTTCTGACGTCAACGGTGTTAAGCCCCTTCATGAGCGTGGGTATGGGTTTGAAGGTTACGGTGAGGACTATATCCTCGCCGTTGGACATGCCCCCTTCTATTCCGCCTGCGCGGTTGGTATTTCTGCCGCTCGGGAATATCTCGTCGTGCGCCTCGCTGCCTTTCAGCTCCGCGAATCCAACGCCAAGCCCCACTTCGACCGCCTTGACCGACTGTATGCTCATGAGGTGCATAGCAAGTACGGCGTCCAACTTTCTGTCGTATTGGACGTAGCTCCCCACGCCTATCGGCATGCCGCGGACGGTGACGACTGCCTGTCCGCCGAGGGTATCTCCGCTCCGACGCGCCTCGTCTATCGCCGCGTGCTGCTTTTCCGTTTCGGTCTGACCCGCTATGCACTTAACCGTCGCCTCTACCGTTATGCCGAGAGCGGAAAGCGCCTGTTTGCATATTACGCCCGCAGCCACGCGAGCGGCGGTCTCCCTCGCGCTCGCACGTTCGAGCACGGGACGGGCGTTGTCGAAGCCGTATTTAATCATGCCCGAAAGGTCGGCGTGCCCCGGTCGAACGGCGGTAAGCGCCTTGTCGGTTATATCGCCCCCGAAAGGAGCCATGTACTTTTCCCAATTCGCGTAGTCCTTGTTAGCGACGGCGAAGGCGAGCGGAGAGCCGATGGTAGCCCCGCCTATCACGCCCGACAGCACTTCTATTCTGTCCGACTCGATCTTCATTCTGCCGCCTCTTCCGTAGCCTTGGCACCGCACCGCCAGCTCGGCGTTGATTTTATCCTCGTCGAGAACAATGCCCGAGGGCAATCCCTCGATCACACCGATCAGCGTTTTGCCGTGCGATTCACCCGCCGTGAGCAGTCTCATTTCAATGTCTCCTTTGCTTTTAAGTAGTCACGTTCGTCCATAAATTCCAGACGCAGCGCCCCGCCCGCTCCCTCTCGGGAGTTGACGACGGTCAGGTTGCCGATATTTATTCCCGCGTCGGCGAGTTTGGAAAGCACTTTGACTACCTCGCCCCGCGAGTCCGCCACGTCGACATACATGGTATATGACGAGAGGAACTTCTTTCGATATGTCAGTCTGTCACGCTTTTGCTTTGCCTCGTCGAATATCCGCGTAACGTCCTTGCCCTCCGCTATGTCGCGGCGGAGTGCGGTCAGCCCCTCGATAAACTTGTCCAGCGCCTCGACGAGGTTGTCGCGGTTGAGGCTTACGACGGTATTCCAGAACTCGGGCGCGGAAGAGGCTATGCGCGTGACGTCCATAAAGCCGCTCCCGACTATTTCGTCCTCGCCGTTCAAAACCGAATTGACGAGGGAGTATGCCACCATATGCTCGAGGTGGGATATTTTCGCGACGAGTTTATCATGCTCCGCCGCCGTCATAACCCGCGGTATCGCCCCCATTTCCGAGACGAGACGGGAGATATATCCGAGATCCTCCGCATTGCCGTTATAGTCCACGAGTATGTAGTAGGCGTTTTCGAGAAGGCGGTCCTTTGCCGCGCGCAAACCGCTCTGTTCGGTGCCCGCCATGGGGTGACCACCTATTATCCTGCCTTCCTGCCCGACGAGCATACCCTTGACGCTTCCCACGTCGGTAATAATCGTGCTGTCGCCGAGCACGCGGTACAGCCCCGCCACTTCGGCGCGAACGCAGGCAAGGGGCACGCAGACGAATACCGCCTTGCACCCCTCGAACTCCTCGTATGACTTCGCCGCCGAGGAGATTATACCCTCTTTAAGCGCGTATTCCACCGTCGCGGGGGTGCGGCTCATACCGATAACTTCGCATTTCCCGCGAAGAGCAAGGGCTATAGATCCGCCGATCAGCCCTAACCCTATAACGCCGATTTTGTCCTTTTCCGCCATATAATCGAATTATACCATAACCGCACAGAAAAATGCAACCGTTTTGGGTAATGTGTTGCATTTGCTACTCGGTTATACTGCACCGATTATGCGGAAGAAGAGGGCTGAACCGCCCTCTCCTCTTCCAATATCACCCGCACCCCCGTCATTATCGAGTATGCGACTTTTTGTTGATAGGTCGCCGTGACGAGCAGGCTCTCCTCTTTCGGGTTGGAGAGGAAGCCGCACTCTATCAGCACCGATGGCGTTTCGGAGCATTGTATGATGTAATAGTCGCCGCTCTTTGCCACCCTGTCCGATCCGAGTGTGCCGTTAAGCACGCTTTGCATGGTCTCGGCATACGCTTTGCCCCGCTCGCTCGACGCCGCGTAAAACACCTGTGCCCCGCATATATCCTTTCGCGGATAGGAGTTCTGGTGTATGCTTATCATCAGGTCGGCGTTCGCGTTCTCAATTATCTCCTTACGCGCCCGCATATCCGACTGCTTAAAGCTCCCGCCGCCGCCCGCAAGGTCGGTATCCGTCTCCCGCGTCATAACCACTTTATATCCCGCTTCGGTGAGGAAGTGTCGGAGGCTCTTGGCTATGCCGAGATTGACTTCGCTCTCCTTAACCCCCGTCGTCCCGACAACGCCGCCGTCCCTGCCGCCGTGCCCCGCGTCTATCACCACCGTCATACCGTTGGGCGCGACTGCCGACGACGCCGCCGTGACTATGGAGAGGATTATTACCGCGATGAGTGCGGATATTACCGCAAGCGCGATGAGGAGCGTCCTTTTCTTTGCCGTCAGAAATTTCATTCCCTTCTCCGATTTAATACAGCCCGACTTTTCCGTCCACCCAATTCTCAAAGAAGCCGCCGAGGCGCACTCCGCTCGCATTCTCAAACGCGGCTATCATGTGGTCGGGTGTGGCGATTTTTCCATTCATGTCCTTGTAATAAGCCCGCAAGCCCTCGAGGAACTTGTCGCTCCCTATGGCGTGGCGGAGGGAGTCGAAGAGCAACGCGCCCTTGACGTAGGTATGATAGGTGTAGTCGGCGGTCGTGGTATACTCGCCGAGGTTCCTGTTCATAGCCGTCGTGCCGCCCGTGACTTCGGAGTACATCTCGGTAAAGAGGACGTAAGCCTGCATTGCGTCGGCTATACGCTTTTGCACGTCCACGCCGTAGTCCGCGTTATTCTCATAGAACATAGTCACCGAGTATTCCGCAAGCCCCTCGTCCATCCAGGCGTCGTTTATCTGGTCGCTGCCCACCGCCGAGTACCACCACTGGTGCGCGATCTCGTGGATAACTGCCTCGTCGAACAGACTGCCGTCAAGCGAGTCGGACACAAACACTATCTGCGGGTACTCCATGCCGCCGTGAAGGAAGGGGGTGCGGACGACGGTCAGCGAGCTTTTGTCATAGTCGCCGAAGAGTGAGGAGAAAGTCTCCACAGCGCGGAGTGCCAATTGCAAGCGGCTGTCCGCGCTCGCGTCTCCCACCGAGTAGTAGCGCACAGTTACGCCCTTCTCCGTCACGCCTTCCTTGCAGTCGAACTTATCCGAAGCGGACAGAGCGAAGTCGCGCACTCCTTCCGCCGTGAATTTGGTAACCGTCACGTCGCCGTCAATGCTCGTCTCGATCCTGCCGCTCCCCGCGACGTTCCAACCCGTCGGCGCGGTCACTGTCACAACATAGTCGGCTATGTCGCTGTAAAAGGGATCTCCGTTGGAGTAGTAGGGGTCGGTGCGCCACTTACCCTCCTCATACACCGCCGCTATCGGATAGAAGTTGCCGAGATTGACTATGCCGTCGGAGTAGCCGAAACGGTGACGCGCCTCGGGCAGGTCGAGGGTGAACTCAATGCCTATCTTCGCCGCCTCGCCGGGGATAAGGTCCGCAGTCACTATGAGTATGTCCTCGTCCTCCCCCGCTATCTTCCACTCCGCCGCCTCTCCGTTCAAGGTAACCGCGGAGACGGATATGCCGCCGTAGTCCGCGCCCTTGGGGTATGCCGCAGACATATTCGCGCTGTCCGTCGCAAAGTACCGCGCCCCCTTGCGGAAAGCGGCGGGATAGAGGTGAAAATATACGCCGTCAAGCTCCGCCTCTCCGTTATTGACGTATCGCACCGTCTCTTTGCACTCCGCCGTCATGCTGTCGACGTTAAGCACAACCGCTATTTCGTATGCCGTGACGTTGCTATCTCCCCCGCCGCAACCCGTGAGCGCCATAATTCCCGCAAACGCGAGCAAGGACAGTGCGGCAACCATCGCCGCTATCGATATCTTTTTCATCCCGAATTCTCCTTTTACTTTTTTCACGCTTAAATATATGACGGCTCACTACTCTAAAATTCTTAAAAAATTTTATTTACACGCTTGACAAAAGACGAAAAGTGTCATATAATATGAATACGATTAAACAATTGCTTAATCGTTTAATACTTATAGGAGATAAGATTATGACCAAGACGTTCGAAATCGAAGGATTGGACTGCGCGAATTGCGCGAAGAGGTTGGAGGACCTCATCAACAGGATACCGCAGACGGAGTGCCGTCTGTCCTTTGCGGCGGGCATGCTGCGTATTACCGCGCCCGACGACGCTTACAACGCGGTTATGAAGGAAGTTCGGCGGGTAGCGAGGATAGTCGAGCCCGAAGCGGTTATTACTGAAAAGCGGTGACGTTATGCGGGTAAACAAGATGCTTATCCAGATAGCGATATCCGCCGCACTGCTCCTCCCCGCAATACTGTTTGACAAAATAACGGGGTGGTTTTGGGTATATATGCCGCTGTACGTCCTGTCCTGGGGGGTGGCGGCATGGTCGGTAGCCGTCAAGGCGGTGCGTAACATCTCGCAGGGCGTGGTGTTCGACGAGAACTTTCTCATGCTCATAGCGTCGGTCGGCGCGTTTGTGCTGTCCTTCGTCTTTTCGGACTACAAAACGGTGTTATGCGCACCCGGCGGCGGCGAGATTATGATGGACGGCGCGCTTGTCATGCTGCTCTATCAGATCGGGGAGTATTTTCAGTCCCTCGCCGTCAGGAAGTCGCGCAAGGGAATTAAGCAATTACTCTCCATGCGCCCCGACTCGGCTATAGTGGAACGCGGCGGCGCGGAGGAAGAGGTGTTCCCCGACGAGGTCGAGGTCGGCGAGATTATAGTCGTTCGCCCCGGGGACAGAATAGCCATTGACGGGGTTATTGAGAGCGGATCGAGTTATATCGACTCCTCCGCCGTTACGGGCGAGAGCGAACCCGTGTATCGCAGGGCTGGAGACAGCGTGCAGAGCGGGTGTATCGCTTCGGACGGGCTGCTCCGCATACGCACTACCAGGGAGTTCGGCGAATCGACGGCGAGCAAGATGCTCCGACTTGTCGAAGAAGCAAGCGAGAAAAAGGCTAAACAGGAGACGTTTATAACCAAGTTCGCCAAGGTTTACACCCCCATTGTGTGCGCGCTTGCCCTCGTTATAGCCGTTATCCCGCCCTTAATAATGACTTTGGTCTCGGGCGCAGTTACTCCCGACGGCACAAACGTATGGGGAAATTGGATATATACCGCGCTGGCGCTTCTCGTCGTGTCCTGCCCGTGTGCGCTGGTAATAAGCGTGCCCCTCACCTTCTTCGGCGGGATAGGCGGCGCGACAAAGCGCGGAGTACTGCTCAAAGGCTCGGACCGCTTCTCCCCCTATGCGGGCGCGACGGTCATTGCCTTTGATAAGACGGGGACTATTACGACGGGTAAGTTCTCGGTAACAGAGACGAATATAAGCGATGAGGGATTGCGCCTCGTCGCCGCGGTCGAGAGTAACTTCACCCACCCCATCGCGCTCGGGATCACCGAGTATGTCAAGACTCGAGGCAGGTGCGAAGGCGCGGAGAACCTTGCGGGCAGGGGGGTTCGCGGCACGGTTGACGGGAAGGAAATACTCATCGGCAAGAGCGAATTACTGTCGGAACGCGACATTGCGCACGAAGAGATAAGTTCGCCTTATACGACGCTTTATGCGGCTTACGGCGGGACATATCTCGGATATATAATCGTTGCGGATACGGTTAAGCCGTCCAGCGTGGAGGCTATAGCCGAGTGCAAGCGGCAGGGGCTTAAAACGGTTATGCTCACGGGCGATCGATATGAAGTTGCCGAGGCGGTGGCTCGCGAGGTGGGTATCGACGAGTTCTATGCCGGTCTGCTGCCCGAGGATAAAGTCGCGAAGGTGGAGGAGCTTAAAGCGCGCGGAGAGAAGGTCATATTCTGCGGGGACGGTATCAACGACGCACCCGTGCTCGCCGCCGCCGACGTCGGTTGCGCTATGGGCGGGCTGGGCAGCGACGCCGCCATCGAAGCGAGCGACGCCGTCGTCATGAAGGACGACCTCTCGTCGGTTATTGCCGAGCGTAAACACGCGAAAAAGACGATAGCCGTCGCCATGGAGAACATAATCGGCTCGCTTATTATCAAGACCGCCGTCATGGTATTGACTATCGTGCTCCCCTACTTCCCTCTTTGGATCGCGGTTATCGCGGACGTGGGAGTGTGCCTGTTGGCCATCCTCAACGCTATGCGCACATTGCGCGGCAAAGTAGCTAAATCGGAGCCGCCAAAGCTCACAACCCCCGCCGCATAGAACGGGGAAAAGGACAGTAAACAATTACTTTTCGGGCAGCAAACATTGACAATCCCCTCAGTCACCCTATCGGGTGACAGCCCCCCTTACTAAGGGCGGCCCACACGGGGCAGTTACGCTCGAAGCAAGAAACAACACCTCTCGTATCATTACAAGTTAGCAACATTTCCCCCGAACAGTCGGGCGCAAATGTGGCCGCCCTTAGTAAGGGGGGCTGGCACGGCGTAGCCGTGACTGAGGGGATTGTCATATAATCAATACACGTTAAGTGATATATTATCCGATAAGCAAAAATCGTTATATCAAACTATCCTATTGAAAAGGCGCGCGGTGCATAATTGCAACGCGCGCCTTGATGTTTAATTTATCCTTTTGCACAAGCTCGACACGAACCAACTCGAGAGCGGCGGAGAGGTGCGGTCAGACATAAAATATATCTTCTTACACAAGCCAATAACGAACCTACTCCGGGACGGCGGAGAGTGGCGCTCAGAGGCACGAGAGAGGTTATTTCGACACAGGAGTTTACTTAAATAGGTAAATGACTGCGTCGAAATGTTCTCGGTTCGCGCCTATCAGCGCCGCTATGCGCCGTCCCTACGATATTACAAGATCCCTTACAACCTCGCCTGCAATGATAAGCCCTGCGACCGACGGCACAAAAGCTATACTTGAGGGGACGCGAGAGGCGGTTTTGGGTACTTCTTCAGAGTATACGACTTTTAGCGACGGAATGTCGTTGTCGCGGCAGAGTTTGCGCATTATGCGCGCGAGGGGACACACGCGGGTTTGATAGATATCGGCGACTTTGAAGGCGGTGGGGTCGAGTTTATTGCCAGCGCCCATGCTGCTGATCACGGGCACGCCTGCCGCCCGAGCGCGCTTGACTATCTCGATTTTCGCCGAAACGGTATCCACCGCATCTATCACATAGTCGAACACTCCGAAGTCGATGGGCGTGGAGGCGTCGAAGAATATCGGGTATTCGGTCACGGTCAGGTCGGGTGCGACGGCGTTTAGCCTCTCCCTCGCCGCCCGAGTTTTCAGCATACCCACCGTATCCACCGTCGCGAAAAGCTGGCGGTTGAGGTTGGACGGCGCGACGGTATCCCCGTCTATGACGT
>CANPYH010000053.1 GCA_947588325.1 uncultured Clostridia bacterium | reverse complement strand
CGTCGGGCGCGGGCGGGGGGTTAGGCGCGTATGTCACCGTCACGGCGCAAGAGGCGTATGTCACGCCGTCCTCGGCTATGATGGCGGTGGAGCCGACGCTTACCCCCGTGACTTTGCCGCTGTCGTCCACTTCGACGATGGCGGGATCGGCGGAGCGCCAGGTTATGTCCAGCCCGAAGGAGGACTCGGCGGTCAGCGTCGCGCTCTCCCCTTTCGTCAGGGTTATGCTGCCCGAGGAGAGGGTTATTACGTCCTGTGCCTTCTCCACCGTCACGGCGCAAGAGGCGGTGAGTACGCCGTCTGTCGCGGTAATTACCGCGCTGCCCTCGCCTATGCCCGTCACAACGCCGCTTTGGTCTACCTCGGCGACGCTTACGTTATCCGACTCCCAATCGATGTCGTAGCCGCCCGAGGACAGGGCGACGAGGGTGAGCTTGGCGCCAACGTACACCGTCGCTTCCGTCGGGGTGACGGTGAGGGTCTCGGGCTGTGGCTCGGGCTTCGGCGGGTTTGGCGTGACGTCGCACGCGGCGAGGAAGTACGCCGAAACCGCCACGGCGATAACCGCGGTAAGCAGGCTTATTATCTTCTTCATCCTCTTTCTCATCTCGTTTAGGTTTTGGGGTGTGGGCGGTTGGGACGCAGGTGCAATGGTTTGGGTTAGTGTTACACGCTCCGTTTGCATTACGCCTCGTTTTGGTTGCAGGGGCTCACACTCCTCAATGTAATTGTAACACGTCCCGCCCCTTCCGTCAAGGGGGTTTGGAAAATCTCATGCGTAATATATTAACTTTATTTATAATAAAACAAGGGTGTTGGTTATGTGTCCGACGTTTTGGGTATATAATTGATACTTGTACCATACTCAAATAATAGGTTTGGAAAAAGGTTTCTTGTTTGATATATTCTCACTCTTCGGGTAAAAAAAAATTACTTCACGCTTAACCAACATTGACAATCCCCTCAGGCGCAACTTGTTGCGCCTGAGGGGATTGTCTTGCCTGCAGCGATAAAAGTACGACGATGCGGAACGAGACGTAAACGCCACTTGTCAATCACTCCAAAGGTGATTATTATATCAAACAATCTTCTTATAAACATAAAGCACTCTGTGAGTTCACAGAATGCTTAATTTCATCCAATAATCCTCTTCCGACCCTCACCACCTTGTACGAGGCATAAACAAGGTCAACGATTCTATGTGATAATGCTTTGGGTTATATCCGTAAAAAACTCCACGCTCCAAATTTCCGATTTTATCTTATCCGCTATAAACGGTTGCACGTCCTGTTTCGCTTGTTCGTAGTCGATTGTGGCAAAGCGGTTACAAAGCATAGTGATTAGCGCGTCGCGGGTCAAATCGTACGATTCGGGAATAAAGCCCGAACCAACCAGCCTTGCTTTTAAGTGCGGCATATTGACGGGGATATTACGCGAAAGATAAAACACATAGTCATACAAGTCTCTTCCCTTTACGCGATTTTTCCAGGCGCGGCAAAGTACGGCGTGAAGTTTCCCCGCGAACAGTGAGGGCGCGTCGTACAGCTTGACCTGATAGGGAGACGGAAGCAACCTGTATTTATTTTCAAAAGTTGCATAAGGCGGCGGGTCCACGTCAACTTCGAACTTAATTCTGATGATCTCGAACGGATTGATTTCAGCCGCGGAAAGCTCGTCTTTGTAAATACTCAGAACGTGCTCTTTGGTGTTCCCCTTCAAAAATGCCGACTTAATATTGGACTCTGCCGTCTTGACTTTTTCCTCAATTGTAAAATTAAGCCCGACGGAACCCAACTCGCTTTCAAGAGCGGGAAAATATTTCTTCAGGTCGAAATCGGGATCGGGCGCGACGAGAGAGAAGTCTAAATCTTCGGAGAAGCGATCCAGCCCATAGAACAAACGCAACGCCGTCCCGCCGTAAAATGCGGCGTCGCGGAAAAATCCTGCCCGCGAAAGCCCGCATAGCGTAACTTCCTGTATGACTTCGGTTAGTGCGTGCTTCTCGTCGCTCGCCGAAAGCGAGGGGTACAACGATAGCATTTGCGTTAATATCGTATCCATTATTTCCCTCCCTCTATTAGTTTAATTAGATACTTGTGGTTCGTCGAGCGGTACAGCGGCGCAAGCAACTTTATGTCGCTTAAATTCAGCTGCCGAAAATCGTCCTCCTCTATGCGTAAGTCGTCAAACAGCAACTCTTTCAGCGACCTGACCGAACCGACGGGCGAGATTGTGTAGAGTTTGTCGCATAACGCCTTTTCGGGCGTCGCTATCTGATAGGAATAGCCGCCTTCCCGCCGTATTTCCACGCCAAGCGGATACGCCGCCGCGGGTATGTCCCTGTATGCGAACAGCCCGAAAGCGTTTTTGTATTGCTTCGTCTTGCCCTTGCCGAATGTGGCGGAGGTAAACGCGCCAATCACCGCCTCGGGAATAAGCGAGCACATGGAGAGGACGTAATCAAAGGAAAGATAGGACGGACCGTAGATCGCTCCCGCGAGATATTTTCCGTCCGTATGCGCGTCGGTTTCGTATAGCCCCCGCGCCACCTGCGTTAACCTTCCCGATTGCACTTCGCGCCGTATCTTACCCTTTACGTCCGTGTAATCACTGTACTTTGCTTTCAAACTGTCAAAAGTCAGAATCATTTTTTCTCCTGTTAGTTTCCGCGTATAGGCATTGCCGCCCAAAAACCGTTATTCTCTCCTGTTAGTGTTATTATATCAAACCTTTTGGAGAAAATCAAGTATATTTATGTAGAAAGACAGAGCATCATTTTTCGCTTCCGCTCCGCACACTTCGGTAATGAAATAATAATATATTGTGATATGACGGCGCACCGAGTAACTTAAATTTTACTTCTTACGCAAATTTGACACAAAACGATTAGAGCGTAGAGAGGTGGATGGTGTTATTGTCCCGCCACAAGACAATCCCCTCAGGCACTACGCGCCAGCCTCCCCCTCGACTTCGGGCGACCACAGTTCGTGCCCCGCTTTTCGGATAAAATGTTGCTCTATTTGTATCATTGCAAAAGGTGTTTGATTATACATGACAACTCGGGTAGCAGGTGAGCCGCCCCGAAAGATTGAAGAGCGCGAGAAGTCAGACACAGGTGTGGCCGCCCCGAAAGATTGGGGAGAACGATAGGTCAGACACAAGGTGTGGCCGCCCTTAGTAAGGGGGGCTGGCACGGCGTAGCCGTGACTGAGGGGATTGTCTTGTCGTATACCCGCGAAGTAATAATTAACCTGTAAAGCTATTGCTCTATCAATATAATCCTATTAACGACGTACCAACTTGAACGCGAATCACATGCTCAGCGGTGCTATTGCGCCGCGCAAGCCGCAAAAAAGAAAAGCACACCCTGTACTGACACGATACAGAGTGTGCTTTGTTTGTTTTTACTCGGGAAAGTTGCCTTTCCGTTTGCGGGGTGTGCGATTACTCTTGCGTGTTATCGCCACCTACGTCCGTCGGAGCGGAACCGCTCTCCTTTGCCGCAAGTTTCTTACTCTTCTTGAGTACGTGTATGAGCCATACCGTGAGGCCTGCTACCCAAAGGACTATGAATATGATGAGCACAAGGATAGTCCAGTCGAAGTTGAGTTCCGAAATGCTCGGCGTTGCAGCTGCGGTATCGTTGATCGCGCCTTCGGGAGGGTTGGTTCCGTCGGGGTTCTCCTCAATATAATCTTGATAGAGCTTTACGCCCGCGTTGTAAGCCTTGTTAACGGCAAGAGCGTTGAGCCACATGTAAGTTATATTCTTCGCTGCTCTTCTTACCATCTGCTTGTCGGCATTAGTGGAGATTGTCATGGAGCCGCTATTGCTTGCACCGGACATCCACATGTCGCCGCCCATTCTGATCATCTGGTCGCCGTTCATGAACTGATGGTAGTCTGCGTAGTCGGTAAGCACTGCGCCCTTGAAATCCCACTCGCCGCGGAGCACGCCTTCATCGCTGAGGAGTGCCTGGCTACCGCCTGCCCAAACGCCGCCGACACGTCCGTAAGAGGACATGATACCCGTTGCGCCGCTATCGCTCAAGCCGTATCTGTCTTTGTGCTTGATGGCGATTTCGAAAGGTTTGAGGTAGATTTCGCGGAGAGCCTGCTCTGTCGTCCAGGTGTACATACCGTCACGGAAGCTCTCGGTCTCGTAAAGGACGAGGTGCTTGAGGTAGCTGTATACGCCCGCATATTTAGCACCCTCGATAGCATTTGCAGCCATAACGCCCGTCATGCGCGCGTCCTCGCTGTAATACTCAAAGTTACGACCTCCGAAAGGCGAACGGTGAATGTTCACGCCCGGTCCGTACCAACCGCCGACGCCTATAGCGGCTGCGTCGTTACCGATCTGTCTGCCCATGCTGAATGCGAGCAGAGGGTTCCAGGTCTGCGCGATAATAATCGAGCAGAAACCGGTTGCACCGATAGGAGAGTTGAACGAACCAATCTGGTTAGGACCGTCGAGGTCGAGAACATTGGGTTTACCTATGGATCTGACTTCTGCCGTGTGACCGTAGCCGGATCTTGACAATGTCGTCATCTCGCTCAATTCCATTTGGTCAAGTACTGCGGTCCACTCGTCGCTATGGAAGTCGGTGCCGAGCGTTTCGCCAAGTTCCAGCAGTCTGTTACTCGGGTCTGATGCACTTGCATCGTAAACTTTCTTTCCTGTGTTAGCATTGGTTATAATGTCCTCTGCGTCCGCATGTTCAGCCTGCCATTCGGCGTTCCAAGCATTGTTGTTAATAGCCCAATAACTATACTTTTTAACAGCGGCAGTCATGTCGCGAGGCTCGGAAAGCGTGATGGGGAAAGTTCCCTCGAAATCGTCTCTCGTCATGTAAACGATCTCATCTTCGCCGACGCTGCCGTCGCTGTTGCCGTCGACTGCCAAGCCGTCGAGAGCATCCTCGCCCGTGAATTTATTCGAAATGGTATTGCCGCTTTCATCGGTGGTTATTGCGATACCCTCGCCGATGTGGATATTATATTCGGACACGCGCGCTTTAGGCGTGTGGGAGTCCGTTCTGAACGAGAGTTTATAATCGCCCGCTTCGAGCACATAGCCGCCGCCCGGAACAAGCCCGCTCCTGTTCTCATAGTCGTAAGAAGCAAGGTCGCGCGCCTTGAAGGAGACTTCTACGCCCGCACTCTCGCCCGCTTTGACGGGGGCAACGGTTTTACCGAATGCCACGAGGTTAACAGCGGACTTCTCAACGCCGCCATTCTTGTAAGGCGGGGTTACGTACAACTCGACGACGTCCTTTCCTGCAATATTGCCCGTGTTGGTTACTTTGACGGAGAATGTGATTTCGTCGTCAATCGTGTCTTTGGTTACCGAAAGGGTCGGCGGGGTTACTTCCCAATCGAAAGTGGTGTAAGATAAGCCGTAGCCGAAAGGATATTGAACGACGTCTTCATAGCCGTTGTTGATCTTCCATTGCGTCTTTGCAAAATCACTATTCCAGAATCCCATTGCGTCGGCGGTTTCATACCACTTATATCCGACGTAAATTCCTTCCTGGTAGTCGGTGTATGCTACACCGTCATATTTGATTTTAGTACCTGCGTTGCCATACAGAACTCCGTTGAGAAGAGGGTACATGGTGCTGTCGCTGTTTTTATACAGATTGGTAGATCTGGGAGTTGCACCGCTCATACCCGTGTTACCTGCCGCATTGCCGAGGCCCGAACCGGTGTTTGTATAAGTCGGGTTGGTCGTGAAGTCATATGCATAGGTATCTACGAGTTTACCCGAGGGATTGACTTCGCCCTTGAGAATCTTGGGTATAGCGGTTGCGCCCGACGAACCTGTGCCCGCTACAACGAGGCAGGAATCAAGTCCCGCAATGTCGTCAAGGAATCCGAGTTCCATTACGTTGACGGAGTTGATTATAACTATAACGTTATCGAACTTACCACCGACTTTGCTGAGGAGCTCCTCTTCTTCGGTGGATATTTCGAGATAGGTTCTCGTCTCATCCACTTCGGGATTGCCCGAGGTGCTTCTGACGAACTTATATTGCACTTTGGGCGAGTCGTTACTTTCACCCGAGACGCGGCCGAGTACGACCAACGCGGTGTCCGAGAACTCCTCGGCATTACTCATCATGGCCTCGGTATAAAATGACTTGTCGCCAATGCTCGGCTCATAGAGACGGCTGTACTCGTAGTTGAATGCACCGAGTGCGCCATTGCCCATATTGTTCGTGCCATAGTTACGCGCGGAGCAGAACCTCTCGTACATATCCGTTATTTCGGTATTATACTCGATTCCCGCTTCCGTCAGCGCGTCGAGAAGCATAATGTGCTTGTTTTCGGAAGCGTTGGCACGCACCTGACCGGAACCTGAGCCGCTTATTACCCAATCGGTAGCCGCCCAACCGAACACGTTTACTTTGGTTACCGATTCGTCAAGCGGAAGCGAGAGCTTCGTCTGGTCGCTGCCGTACGGCACATTCTTAACCATGACCGTTCCTTCTTCCTGCGTTTCGATGACAAGGTCGTCGCCCGAAGCAAGATTGACCGAGCCTCCGTCGTCGACAACGTGCGTACCGACGATGTAAACCTTGTAAGTGTTAAACATAATGCCGAGAACAACCGTTATCGCCAAACAAACAGCGGCGATCGCGGCAATTATGCATATCCACTTAATCCTGTAGCTTTTTGCCTTCATAATTTTCCTCCTGAAAATATTATAAAAATATTATAAATGATACGCGCGCGCGCATACAGTGTACATTTTTCCATAAAGAGTAAAAAATATACCGTTTTTCAAAATAGTCTACTGCCATTTTGACTATGTCTCGGACAGAATACGCTAAAACAACGGTCATAATCCACTTCCATTCGCGCGCGCTTTTCTTCGCGTGAGCGTCAGGACGCTCGCGTGTGATTCAACGGGTCACTTATTTTGTATAAAGATTTCGGTTTTTGGGAAAAATGCCGAATAGCAAATTTTCTCACAACTCCAAGCTGTCGGGGTTGAGGAGAAAGTCCATTATGTTGATTATCAAATATCCCTTTTCGTTGTGCCAAGGGGAAGTGTAGTCGTGTACGATTATTATCTTTTTGAACGAATCTCCTATTTGTCAACATTATAATTCGAATTTTTTGGAATTGGACACTTTTTACGAAATAATAGGGTGATTTTCGGCTTGAAGCGTTCACGACAAGTTTCGTAACAACACTGAATTTTCAAAGTCCATCCCAAGGACGTGCTCTACCTATTGAGCCACAACAGAATAAAAAAGAAGGCTCGAACCCAAGCCTTCCTTTTGGAGCTGCTAACCAGACTTGAACTGGTGACCTCGTCCTTACCAAGGACGTGCTCTACCTACTGAGCCATAGCAGCATATATACATTTTTAATGTTATCTTTACGCTCGCGCTTCGTCCATCCCAAGGGCATACCCCTACTGAGCCCTCAGCAGCGCATTGACAGCGTGATTATTATAATAAAAATTCGCGGGTGTGTCAATCGTTTTACGGAGATTTGGCGCAAGACCGCAAAACTAATTCGTATCTCCCCGCTCGCCCTGCGTTCTCTCCTCTATTGCGCGGAGTAATATCTTGGCGTGGTCAAAAGCCATGCCGTTAGCGACTATCTCGGTGCGGTTGACGTCAACTTTGCCGAAGCCGTCGCGGACTACGCGCATAGTAGTACGCGCCCCGCCGACGGTGAGTACGGTCAGCTCCCCCTCCTGCGCCACGCCGAAGTCGTACCAAGCCGCGCTTGCAGCGTCGTCGCCGCCCTTAACGTCCAAAAGGTCGGGCAGCTCGGCGATGTAGCACACGGAGACCGTCCAGTCGCGCGGATCCCGATCGGGGGTGGAAGCGGTGTAGAATTGCCGCATGGGTACGCCGCCCGCGCCCGTTTCTTCCATAAGCTCGCGGCTCGCGCACTCCTCCGTGCTCTCCCCCTCTTCGGTAAACCCGCCCGGAAAAGCCAACTCGCCTATGCAGGGGTGGTTGCCCCGCCTTACCAGCAAAACCTTATCGCCGCGAAAGAGCACGCAGTCAGCCGTGACGGAAGGGTGGCGGTACACCGACGGGTCATACGCCGCCAAGAACTCCTCGAGCGACTGCCCCGCGGCATTGACTTTTTCTTTGCGCGTTTTCCGCATGTTTGCCTCCCGAGCAAACGCAGAGTCGGAACTGTTACGCCCCGACTCCCGATTCTGTGTTTGGTTCGTTTTAGTCGTATATGGTGCTGATGGGCGAATCGCTGAATATGCTCTCGATACTCCGTGCGAATATAGGCGCGACGGAGAGAGGAACGAGCTTGGAGAGCTCGAAGCTCTCGGGCTGCTCGATGGTGTTAAGCATAAACAGCTTCTTTATGTACGAATTTTCCAGCCTCTCGCAAGCGGGGCCCGAAAGTACGCCGTGCGTGCAGCATGCGTAAACTTCCTTCGCACCGCCCACTTCGACAAGCGCCTTTGCGCCCTCGGTTATAGTGCCCGCGGTATCTATCATGTCGTCCACGATAAGGCACACCTTGCCCCTGACGTCGCCGACGATATTCATGACTTCCATGACGTTCGCCTTGGGGCGGCGCTTATCCACGATAGCGAGGGGAGTGCCGAGCTTCTCGCCCATACGCCTTGCCCGAGCGACGCTGCCGACGTCGGGAGATACGGTTATAAGCTCGTCGTCCGCCATAGCGCGCTTGAAGAAGTCCTGCTTTTTGATGGCGTTGCCGAGAATGGGGATACCGATCAGATGGTCGACGGGGATATTAAAGAAGCCCTGTATCTGGTTGGCGTGAAGGTCCATAGTAAGGAGCCTGTCCGCGCCTGCGACCGTGATAATATCCGCAACGAGTTTCGCCGTAATGGGATCGCGGGGGCGCGCTTTTCTGTCCTGGCGGGCATAGCCGAAGTATGGTATAACGGCGGTGATACGTCCCGCGGAAGCGCGTTTGAGCGCGTCTATCATGACGAGTAGTTCCATTAAATTGTCGTTTACGGGGTAAGACGTCGATTGTATAACATATACGTCGCTGCCTCGAACGGTTTCGCTGACATGTACGGCGCACTCTCCGTCGGAGAACTTACCGACTTCGATCTCACCGAGTTTAAGCCCGAGACAGTCCGCTATCTCTTTCGCAAGTTTCGGGCATCCACTGCCGGCGAACAATTTAATCTGATTACCATGTACGTTCATATTTTATCCGTCCTTTTCCGTTTTCTTACCGGTAAATTTATTGTTTTCCCAATTTTCCTTAACCGACTGCCTGCCCCGTCCTACCGCAAGGGCTTTGGGCGGTACCGATTCGGTTATGACCGAGCCTGCCGCGATAAACGCGCCGCTCCCTATCTCCAACGGCGCAACGAGAGTGGAATTACTCCCGATAAATACTTCGTCGCCCACCGTTATCTTGCGCTTGGTCGCCCCGTCATAGTTGGCAAACACGACCCCCGCGCCAATGTTGCAATTCTTGCCTATCTCGGCGTCCCCGACATACGCGAGGTGGCAGACCTTACTGCCCGCGCCTATGTTGCTGTTTTTAACCTCTACATAGTCGCCTATCACCGCGCCCTCGCCTATCACCGCGCCGCGGCGAAGATGTGCGTACGGACCGACCTTGGCGTTTTTATACACCACCGCGCCCGTGAGCGTGCTGTTTTCGATCACCGCG